>JAKBRR010000151.1 GCA_021845325.1 Thermoplasmata archaeon | reverse complement strand
GCCTCCTGCGGAATACTCACAATTCTCTTTCTAATTTCCTTTGCCTGATGAACAACGTCCAGACCGAAGATTGTGGCCTTTCCCGAAGTTGGCATGAGCTGCGTTGAAAGAATTCTAAGAAGAGTTGTCTTTCCTGCCCCGTTTCTCCCGATGATTGTGGTAATTCTTGCGGACATTTCTGCACTTATATCTTTCAGCGCTACGTTATGATCAGAATATACTTTTCTAAGATTATTGATAACGATAATTTATACCACCTATGCAACTGGATATTCAGTGAGATATGCTCATTGGTTAATTTATTTTACGAAGTGAGAAATTGCTACAAAACCAATAAAAAGAAAAAAATAAGATAAATGGTGGAATTAAAAGATTTACGGTGCTGTGAGCAGATGCTGTGGAATTGCGCTCAATCCTATGTATGCGGTTGCAATTATGGCACCTAACAGTGCAATCCAGAACAGTACAAGCAATATCATCCAGCCTTTCCATATCTTTTCCTTGCTTCCTGGAACCGTATCAACTATTAGCGTTACAGGGAAGGACAATATTCCAACGGCTCCAAATGCAATATACATCAAAAGCATTCCAAGCGGTTCAGATGTCATATTAAGGAGGTATCCCTGATATCCGTAATCTATTGCAAAAATACCGGCAAACAGTGCCAGAATACCCACATATTGCAATTTATATTTCATTTTTACAGAAATAACGTAGGAAATAATCACTATACCAGCGAACATGTAAGGGTCGTAAAAGAGTATATTATAACTCTGGAATTTTGCCTCCACTGCTGGAAGAACTCCATTTCCAAGACTCAGCGGCCATGTCATCTCACTGTAAAGACCCATCAGGATCATTACAATTCCCACTATGGCCAGGGGGCCGACACCGCTAAGCATGTGCTCCTCAAGATTTCTCTCTCCCTTTTTGCTGTAATCATAATACACTCCAAGTGTCATGTACAGCAAAATTACTCCGGCAAACACAAGCGTAAACAACTCAAAGGCAAGATCATCAATAAATGCCATTTTTTTCACCAAATATAAATTATTCTGGTGTATTTATAGGCATACCTTAATAATTAATGCTAAAAAGCCAATTTCGCCATTTTAGCCACAATATTCAAGCTTCCGCAGAATTGTCTTCATTAAAATCATGAATTGAATTAATATCGATATCCGGGTGTTCCCTTATGAATTCATCCCTGTCAAATGATCCCAGGGACTTTACCGGATCAAATGCAGTTTCACCGCATTTTATGCATCTGAATCTAAGGTCATTGAAAATATGAGGCCTCAGCATATCTGATGCGTGGAAGATATGTTCAAATTCGTAACCGCATTTAACGCATCTGACAAGCCAGATATGAATTTTCTTCATAAGAAACGATTACATGATTTTTAATATTTCTTTCGAAATTTTTTTCAGGGTTAAACCAGTTCAATTTTTGAACTCTGCTGTGTATATATATCACCCTGAATCATGTATTATAATGCTTGAAGTGCATAACATTAATGTCCGTTATGGAAAGAGCAGGAAGCAGGTCCTGAATGACGTTTCCATTTCAGTGGACAGTGAAAAAGTTGCAATAGTTGGTCCAAACGGTTCCGGGAAGACAACACTGTTAAAGGCAGTTGCAGGCTTAACAGATATTAATTCCGGTAAAATCAGTATTTTTGGAAAAGATCTATCAGCCATAAGGAATGAGCTGAGAATCTCAACTAATCTTCCAGAGGTCTACCGCCTCATGAGGATGAATACTGCAGATACTGTAAGGCTATACTCAGAACTGAAAGGCCGCGATTCAAAGGAAATTCTGGATCTCATTGAAGATATGGATCTTTCTGATACGCTTGACAAAATGCTTTATGAACTGAGCACAGGCCAGCAGAAGATGATCTGCAATCTGTTATCACTTTCAGGCAGTTCAAAACTTATCCTTCTGGATGAGCCATTTGAAAGCATCGATCTCAGAAGAAGAATGAAATTAACCGATCTCATCATAAATCACAATGCGGAAATTGTTATGAACACCCATGAATTTGATATCCTGACACGATTGAAAGGGTGGGGCCTCTATTTTATCATTGAAGGAAGACTCTTCGGAAAATTTGAAGCCAGCGAGGTAAAAAATCTGTATATCAACAGGGGTGTTGCTCCGAATCATATATCTGTAATGGAAACAGGGTTTGGAACTTTCTCCATAACACGAAATGATGGTGAAATATCAATATCTGCTGCAAGGAATTTCAATTCCCTTCTCAACGAGGTGACATAATGATAGGAAAATACTTCATTAAATCCATGCTGAAAAACAGAAATCTATGGGGATGGGGAGTATTGTTCATGCTCTTCTGGCTATTCATGGGGGCATTTGTTTTCACATCAGGTTTCCCAAAACAGGAGGTTTACTACAAATTGAATGCAGCCATATGGTTTGGCTTAATAGGCTTAATTTCAGCAAGCACCCTGGCCACATCAATCTCACAATCCATATATTATGGAAACAGTTCTCTGGCATATGCATTCAGGTTTACAACCCTTAAGCCATCCGGATATATATCAAGCTTTATGCTTAGCGCAGCGATTATTGGAGGAGTTTTTTCAGGGATTATGCTCACTGTGACATACGCCCTCTTCAGCTATAACACCGGTTATATGCTGATTCCAAAATTCCCTTACGTTTCTGTAATAACCGGATTTGCTGCAGGGGCATTCATGTTTCTCCTCGCCTCCATAATAATTATCGTTTTCAACAATTATCTCGGTTTAAGAAATGTGACATTTGCCTCATTTATTCCAATGATACTCACATATCTCTTTGGATTTACTCAGTTCAATACGGTTTTACCAGCATATATTATTTATGGTAGCCCTTTTACAGACATCTCAGATATCCTTGTATGGAGTTATTACGGCCATCGTGTCCCATTAAATACGCTGGAGCCAATAGGCACTGGAGGCTATATCAATCCGGAAATACAGGCTATGATTCTGGTGATCTGGATATTAATCCTCGCGTTCAGTTCATTTTTGCTCATCAAAAAAATAAAGCCAAGATCCATTGAGGAGGGAAGACAGGTATGAGTCATCCCCTTTCTGAAACCGATATTGCAGATTTAACAGGAGTTGCTGCAAAAGCCCTCAAGTTTGATTTTTACATTTTCAGAAAGGCATATGGATTATATTATGCAGTATGGGCAACCGCTATTTTTCTGTTCATTTTTCTTCCAAATATAATATATTATCCAGCGATTATTCCTTATGTTCCATATATTTTCCTCATTGTATATATGGCCATATTAGCTGTTGCTATCTGGATAACCGGAAGAGTTTTCCGGAACGCTGCACAGATCATAGGGTTCAAATCCATACTCCGTGGGAAGCGTAATGATTCTCCGGGTAGTGAAATTTTAAAAGCTTTGTCAATAACTCTGTTCATTGTGGTCATAATAGTCATATCAATTTATGGAATCGACAATATATTTGAATTTCTCATATTTTTCAGTTTCCTGGTATTTATTATGCTTTCTCACTGGAAAAATATGGCATTGACATTTGAGAAAATACCAGTTGAAGGCTTCATATCACTGGGAAGCTACATTTTAACACTGGTAATGTCTCTAATCAGCATCTTTGTTTTAAAGTCACAGCTGGATTTCTACCTTTCATGGATACCGGTAATAGCCGGCTGGTATTTCTCGGCGTTCTACGCAATACGCTCAAGCAGGCAGTTTCTGGAGGAATCAAATGCCTGAGAATGCTCAATATGCAGGGGAATCATCCGGAGCTAACGCAGCTGCTCAAAAGAATACTGACGATTTAAACAGTATCATCGCTGAACTTTCTGAGCAACTTCAGGAGCCGCTGCTGAAATCGTCTATCAGGTTAATTATTTTGATTTCCCTTGTTCATAACAAACATTTGAGTTTCAGTGAGCTGTCAAAAATAACATCATCTGGAAAGGGCAGCATGAGCAATCATCTGGAAAAACTTCAGGAGAAAGGGCTTATCAGGACATATTATGCCTTCAGCATTACAGGTCCAAGACTGATGGCACAGATAACAGAAAGGGGGATTGCCGCCTATAACACCTACGCAAATCTTCTCAGAAAAATTCTATGATAAAATAATTCGTATACAGCTTTTTCATGGAATATAAGAAGATATATATAAAAAAATGCTATTAGTGCTACTTCCAGGTGAATTATTGGTTAAGATTGTAATAGCATTTGGTGGAAACGCCCTTTTGGAAACAACAGACAGCCGGGATTATGCAACTCAGGTAAAACGGGCATATAGGGCATTCGATGCCATTTGGAAAATAATATCCATGGAGGACGTTGTCATTACACACGGAAACGGTCCTCAGGTTGGAGACATCCTGCTGAGGAATCAGATTTCAGACGGTTTGCCACCGCCAATGCCTCTGGACACCTGCGGAGCAATGTCTCAGGGTCTAATAGGGCAGATAATGCTGGAGGCCTATGAAATGGTACGGGCAGAAAAGGGCATTTCAAAAGAAGGCGTGGTTACCCTTACAAGATCAATAGTTGATCCTGATGATAAGGCATTCATTGAACCAACAAAACCTGTGGGTGCTGTATTTTCAGATGAAAAAGCCACTGAATTTATGAATAACAGAGGCTGGAAAATGGCAAAAACAGAGAAGGGCTGGAGAAGGGTCGTACCATCCCCGTTTCCCATGGAGATAGTAGAAAGAAATGTCATACTCACACAATTGAGATCAGGATTTCTTCCAATATGCACAGGAGGAGGTGGAATTCCAGTTATCAGGAAAAATAAAACGCTCCTTGGGGTTGAAGCTGTAATTGACAAGGATCTGGCATCATCTGTCCTGGCAAGCTCCATAGAAGCGGATAAGCTTGCAATCCTAACCGATGTAAAGAATGTATTCCTGAACTACGGAAAACCTGATCAGAAGGCATTATCCCGGATTACAATGGAAGAGGGAAAGGAATATCTGTCAAAGGGTTTCTTCGGAAAGGGGAGCATGGAGCCCAAGGTGAGGGCAGCGATCAGATTCATTGAAAAGGGTGGGAAGGAGGCTGTAATTGGAAGCTTATCTGACGCTCTGAACGTTCTCTCCGGTAAATCCGGAACAAGTTTTGTTAAATCATGAAGCGTCCGATGGAGAATATTTCCCGTCATGTGATTTTATTTTATTCAACTTTTCCATATATTCAAGAATTGTTTTAAGCCTCGGCTCTTCTATTTCAAGTTCGAATGAGTGCCGGAGTTCTTTCTTTATCTGATCAATTGTCATAGGTTCCCTTAGA
>JAKBRR010000150.1 GCA_021845325.1 Thermoplasmata archaeon | reverse complement strand
CAAGAGGGATATGAATGAAATGCGATAAAGATGAGACCGTTATGGTGCAAGTCTCAAGAGTAAGAAAACTCTTAGAGCGAGACGAGTTGGGTGATATGACAGAAGGGCAGGAAGCGGATTATATGGCAGCAGAATTAAACGATGAATTTGCCGAAAGTAGTGACTTTTCTGTTACTGAAGCTAAATTCAGATGCCCAAAATGTGGACGGGAAATAATAGTGCGGGAGTAAAGGACAATACTTTGTGGTTTAACTAAGCAACCACCACATTTTGGTTGTTAAGTCTTTATAGAAGATATTGTCTTATAGGAGTAAGAGATCAATGGTTCATAGACTCCATCTCCCTGTCTGATTTTTCTATACCATATGATTTTGATGATGCTTCGTCTCAGGCACCAAAGGTTGCAGGAGTATACATATTAAGGATGAGAGATGGGTTGAAATTCAAAAGAATTGTTGGCGAGACGGATATTGTCTACATTGGCAGTTCCAGTAATCTTAAAAGGAGGATATATCAATATAACCACCCTGGACCAACACAATATACCAATAGAAGGGTTAATAATTTTGTAAATGTGCTTTGCCATCAACTCGAGTTCATGTGGAAGACAGTCGGTGACGATAACCAAATAATAACGGAGCACAACCTTCTACGGAAGTATCAAAACGAACACCATGAATTCCCTCCATTAAATGGGTCTGATATTAGGAACCTTAAATTGAATCTTAAAGACGAATTTGTGGTAGAGGATGAATTTCATAGGCAAGTTACCAGTAAAAAGACACCCGATTGAGAGAAGATATCTTCATTACTAATAAACTCACAAATAAACTACTCCACCTTCCTTATCCAAACCTTTTCCCTTCCACGTAAAATCCCTCATTCTCAACCTCACCGAGTTCAAGTTTCTGTGTTATTTCTCCTGACATTGTTATTCTAGGTGAAATAACTCTTTTTAGCGGCTCGGGTTATCAATCATCAGAATACCCTCTATGAAAAATTTAACTTATTGCAACTTTTACACCTGCAATGAACAGAGAAAAACTCCTTGCTGTAACAAGGACATCACTAGGTGGATCGTCTCTTAGAATCACATTGCCAAAGGAAATAGCAGAATATCTTGAGTTCGGAGAGAAAGATCATCTAGGATTCTATAAGATCAACTGGAAGATTGAGTGATTATGTTCTTGATTTCTCATTGAAGAAAATTATTGAGTCAAAGACCGAAGAAAGTGGTATCTCAAGATTATAAATTTGCCTACTGTTTGGAATAACGATGAGGTTACTACTTGAGATATATGCCATCAATAGGATAAAGTAAACGAATTTAATCTAAACGCATCATATCTGGCTTAAATCTACTTTCAAACATCTGAGCCATAGCCTTTCTGCGTTCATCCCCCATGTCTTTAATATCCTCATCTTCTTCAAAAGCTGCGCTTAATATTTTAAAGAGTGTTTCGGAAGTGGCGACTATTTCACTCTTATCTTCTATGTTAAAATCCTTGTTTTTTATTTTACTTATGATCATATCAAAACCTTTGTCTTTTTCACTTCTTCTTTCTATCAAATTGTCCCATGTCACAGCTGATCTTGATATTATCACAAACAAAACATCAGGTTTTTCTTTCAAACTTGTTATAATGCCGATAATATGGTTTTCCACCGCTATTTTCTTCACTGCAACAAATTTGTCCCAAGTCACATGAGTGATGTTTTCCGATTCCAATCCATAGTCACCAATTCGGTAACTTTGTATAAATAAACCCGACTCCCCGATGATGAATTCGCAATAACGCATTTGATTATTATCAAACAAATAATGATATTCAAAATACTTATCTGAAATCATTTCTTTAAGTTGATTGAATGCAATTCTTGAAACGTGTTGTTCGTCTCGTCGCGCGAACATTTCGATCTTGTCTAAGCGCTTTAATTTAGAATAAATCATGATCAACTCATAAGAAGTACCCTCCATCTCAGATTTTTCATACTTTTCTAATTTTTCTGGGTGTTCAAGAAAATAAGGTTCAGCCAGATCAATTCCTAAATCCTCCAGATCTTTTCTTCCAGTTTCTAAATATTTTAGTCCAAGTTTAATGCCTTTATCTCTCAATTGGGGCAGATTCCTAACCAAATAACTCAAAACACCCTTAGGAGTTCCATAATAATCATCAAAGTCAATCTTTCCTACAGAGATTAAGGAATCAGATTGATCGATTGAAAAATTATCACCTGATTTAAGGATAAATTCATAGTATAATTTAAAAACCTCTTTACTGTAATCTTGGTCAGATATTAGTTTCCATAGGTTTCTTTCCAGTTGCTCTTGATCAAGCAACAATAGACTATTAAAGAACGATCTTCCCTCTGATGTTGTCAGACTTCTCGCCTCATCATTCATAAAGAGTGTCCAGATTTTTTCAAAAGAACCCATATCCTTCCTTTTCGATATGGCATATGATGTTCCTATCTTGACAAACTTTGCATCAACCCAATCTTTTGGTTCTTGAAAATCGAGATACTCTCTAAGGGTATAAAGAGACTTTATGCTACTAAAGTTTCCAAGTGCTTCAATGATCGCCAAAAGGATTTTGCCATAGATGCTTGAAGTACGCAATTGTAATAGAAATTCTTCAGAACCATCTGGCTTTAATTTCCCAAGTGCTTTTATTGATTCTAAAAGAGTTGGAGGAGAATAATAATCTGAATCTAAAGGACCTAGAACTTCAACAACTTTCTTACCATGACTGAGTATTATTTCCCCAATTTGTTTATTTCCTATCTTTGAACACACTTCAATCCAAGTTTCTGTTATTGAGGTCCAACCATTGCATTGTGTTCTGGCTTCGCTCAGATTGTCTTTAATGCTATTGTATTTCTCATACTGTTCTTCGGAGTAATCTTGTTTCGAGGGTTTTAAATTGTTTGTATATTCTTCATTCAATTTGCGATATTGCTGTTCCCAGATAAAGAAATTAGATTCTATCCTTTTATAGTAAAGCTCAAGCTGTTCTTGTGCGGTTTTTTTATTCTTAAAATGCTCAAGCACTTGAATATTAAGTTCGATCAGGTTAAAATATTTCTCACTTTCCCGAGATTCACAGACATGACGCCCTATGCCTTCGTCGATAAACGAAGGGTTACTAATTAAAAAGGACAGAGCCAATTTCCTTATCTCAAAATAATTGTCATTTATCGTATATTTTAGAAGATCGGCAACTTCAATTTTTTTAAACTTCTCTTTGTATGAATTGGACCAGTCAAATAATATAGAAGTAATTTCATATCTAAAATTATCGGGCTGCCTTTGAGATATGTTCTTAAGTTTATCGAAATACTTGATTAAAATTAATTCTTTACTGTATTTTACTGCTTTTACCAGGTCAGAATCGTTATCTGATTCTAATAGAGTTTCTATGAGAGGAACTCTTCCAAGCTCTAAGCCAGGAACCCCGACTCTGAAAAATATGTCATCTCGATTAGTTTCCTTGGCATTGTTCTCTTCAAGTAAATGCTTAAACTTATCTTCAGAGATGATTGCGTCCCTGTCTCCAGTTGTATTCTTACTAAGTTCGATTGCTAAGTCTTTTCCCATTGGCAATACCTTAAACCATGGATATTCGGAGTTTACATCTTTAACAGACCTCGAATCTGAAGCAGTTACAATCCACGCAGAAACATATTTACTAATTCTTTTCCTACAAGGTTCTCCTTGTTCCCCCTTTTCTTCTTTACCATTGTCAATTAGTTTACATAAATATTCAGTTAGTTTTGATCTTTGTATTTTGACTTGACTAAAAGGATTCTTCTGATTGAAATCTTCTTCTTTACCGTCCTTTATTAATTTCCAATTTGTTACATTAGTATTGGGGATGTAGTCCCCCATTATATTTTTCAATTCGAGGATTGTTATTTTTCCTTGTCTGTAAAACACACAATCTATCTGACTATACACCCCATTTAATTTAGGGTCAACATACAGAAACACATCCCTATCTTTTTCGTTGAAGTAGTTTGTGAGCAGATCAATGAGTTCAATAAGCTGCTTTTTCTCTCCAGTTTCATATAATTCTCCACCTTTATAAATTTTAAGAACCATTAAATCACTTCCATACTGCTGCAGAACACTTTCATGAGGTCTTCGCTTATTAGACCATTGTTGTCCTCAATAAAAGCCTGAAGTTTTTTCAACCTAAAAACTTCATCTCTGTTCATCCACTTTGTTTCAATAACCTCTTCTGGGAAGATGGGTGAGAATATTATATCACTATTATTAGATTCTAAATCAATCTCTGTACCTCTGAGTCTAGATAGAGGAAATATTCTCAAAACGCGGCATTCTTTTTCCATGAGAACTTTCAAGTCATAGATGAATGATTCGTACGTTTGTTCAGGGAGTCCATAAATGAGATGAGTTTCGAACATAATCTTGTGGACTTGGATATCATGGATTACCGAAATCACCTTTTCTCTATTGTTTATACGTTTTATTCTCTTTTGAACCTTTGTATCTAATGTTTGCAGGCCGCTTTCAAGTACGATGTTCAATCTGGATACTTTCTCTATAATTTCTAAGTTAAGGTGCTCAAATCTGGTCTGAATACTAAATTTAATGTCAGGGGTTATTTCCTCTATTAAATCTAATATATTTAATGCCCTTTCACGATTCAGGAAAAACACAGGATCAAGAACAGCCACGTTCTTAACTCCTATCTTTTTAATTATTTCAAGTTCCTTTCTAACCGTTTCAAGATTACTCTCGGCCATTGTACCATTTGGAAGTCTGAAAGCGCAAAAGGAACACCTGTACACACACCCCCTCTGTGTTTGCCATCGTATGAAATTGTCACCTGTTATCCTTGGGATCAGTTCTTCTCTTGAAAACGGAGAACTGTCGAAACCTAGGGATGGGTCTGCAAGTAGATCACCTATTTTCTCTCCTTTTCTGTAAACCCCTTTAATTGCAATTTCCTTTCTACTCTTAATCGATTCAACGATGTCCACGAAAGCTTTTTCTCCAAATCCTTTAACGAAATATTGAACCTCCGGAAATTCTTCGTTTAGCTCGTTACCTCCATATGTAATTTCTGGACCACCTAAAACGATGATCCCCGAATATTCCAGACTCCTTAATGAGGTTATAATTTTCTTTATGTGCTCCGCATTCCATGCATATACACCAATACCGAGTATCTCTGGATTCCTTATCAAAGTCTCATGAATTACGTTGCTTATATTATCTCTAACATCTATTTCTTCAAAATAAACTTCCACCTCATTATTTTCAGAAAATCTGTTTTGGAGTTCCGAATAGAGATAAGCCATTCCAAGCG
>JAKBRR010000149.1 GCA_021845325.1 Thermoplasmata archaeon | reverse complement strand
GATCATTCTCCACACCTCCAGCCGGTACAATTCAGACCCTCTTCCACATAAGGAAATGGATCAGAATTAAACCGGCGATCTGGATCACTTTTATTCCGGCGAAAATGCACAAAAATCAACCGGCGATTACAGTAACCATTGCCTCGAATGACAGTGTGAAACCGAAACCCATATTGGCCCATTGCACATTCACTGTCTTTATTCCATATGTTCGAGACACTTTATCCTTGGCTCCCTGGCATGGATATATGCACGGTACTGGAAGAAATTGAGATGCCTCCACTCCATCTTTATGGTGTCATGCACAGGACACTCGGAAGAGCATTCAGGGCACAGGAATCTTGAGCCTTAGCGGAAATCTATGTGGATGTCGATCCTTCCTGCAGGCTGGTCAAAATCGATCTAAACAACGTGCCATGGCGGATCTGAAAGGTTCAATGCCATCTGGAAAAGCTTCTTCTCGTACATGCGAGAAGAAATGAGAGAAATGATTTAAATTACCCGCTACAAACTGAAGACAACCACGCAAATTTAACAATATATGCCTGACTTTTTTAAGAGATTTTCTAAACTCTTAAGTGGAATTTACAAAGATGAATCATATCCTAAACACGACCTCAATAAAGTAAGGCTCTCAATATACAGTTTCAATACTAATGACCAGAATTTCTTATAGTCAGTTGGAGGGTATGAACCATATATCTCCTTTGCAACCACAATACCTCTTGATGTATCGTCATGTATTGGCCATTGATTGCGTAATGTCATAATATCTCTTAAATTCTTGATTATCTTTGGATTATAATCAGGAATATTTTCTTTAAGAAACTGCTCCAGTTGGTTTATGGTACCATCTTTTACTTTACTCTTCAAAAACGACTTTAAAACAGTCGCATTCATCTTATCGATCAAATTCCCAAGCGCTGCTAAGTTAACCACAAAGCCCTTCTCATCTTCGCATTCGTCGCTTACTTGAATTAAGGAAGGTTCGTCTTGTTCGATAAGCTTTTTTTCGAACTTTGAAAGAAACAGATTGTTTATTATTTTCCTAATCTCAACTAAATAATCCATCAGGTCTTGTTTGTTAGGATTGAGTTCTAGTTCGAAGTTTATTCTGCTTATTTTGCCGATTTGTGCGTTTATAATTGTATTTTTATCAAGAAATATATTAAAATAAGTTTGTAAGTCTGATTTTTTATAAGTACCTTTTTCTATCAAATCATGGAGTTCGCCATACAATACTTTACATTCTTTAGAGGTGTTAATTACACTTTCAAAGATAATGGGGTTAAATTTTAGCTCCGATAATTTCCCCTCTT
This sequence comes from Thermoplasmata archaeon, assembly GCA_021845325.1. Next base: position 4,063 of record JAKBRR010000149.1, on the reverse strand, counting down.
CACTACGTAGGTTATTTACTGCATATTGGAATCGCCCGTAGTTTTTTCTCATCTCCTCAAGCCAAAAATCCCTATATTTTTCTGGATCAAATTTTTTCTCATATTCGTCAATCAAGTCACGAAGTACGTGTTGAATTGTCCAGTGTATTTCCTCGTTAATAGAAGCAACCTTCCTTACATAATTTGCGATTTCACTAGGTTTAATTCCATTTAGAGTAATTGTGTCTGTAAGTTGTGGATTTCTCCTTATATATCGTTCTAATTCTGACAACTTCACTTTCTCTTTCACATATTTACGATATTCATCGATCGATTTGTGAACCTCAATGATCTTCCCCGTTTCTGTGTCTTTTTTGACGGCAGGATCTTCCAGATTGAAATCTTCTAGTAATTTCCTTATGTCAGGCATAAAAAAATGGCCTAAAATATAATCTTTAGCGGAATCTTCCACTCTCCTTCCAGCTGCATCAGATTCACCCGATACTGAAGAGAAGATGTGTTTAACTCCCTTACCGAATTTGTAGCCTAATCCGACATTCTTAGGCCTCTCTATTTTGGTTCTCATCTATATTCTCAACATAGAATGCATGAGATAATATTTTTTTCTCTAAGAAGGTTATTAATTTATAATGAATACAAACAAGATTGAAATTTACCAAGTCGAAGAATTTTATCGCTATTTTTATATTAACTTCGACGTTAAACATAGAATGAGCAATTCTGAAGACTTTACAAAAATCAAAGAGGACATAAGTAGAATTATAGCGAAAATGGGCGGGGGCATCAGAGACTATCATGCCTTCATTTATTGGTTCATCAATAATTTGTATGGAACTGACCAGGTCACTATAAGCAAATTTATTTGTGATGGAACCAACGACAAAGGCATTGATGCTTGTCTTATAAACGATTTAGAGAGAACTGTTACGCTCATACAATCCAAATATTCGAAAGATGGTGATGCAAGAATTCAAAGTGAAAGTGAAGTAAAATTATTTTCAGCTATTGACAGCTATTTCTCATCTCCAGATTCTTTTGAAGCAGCCATAGCTAGTGGAAATCCGAGAACTAAGGAACTACTCAGGAATGCTTTCCACAAATACTATCACCAAGGGTATACTGTGGAAAGTATTTTCATTACAACACATAAGAGAAATAATAGAATTGATGAAATACTTCATACAACTTTAAAACAGAGTTACATTAAGAAATTAAGAATTTTTTACTTTGACAATATAATTGCATTTTATAGAGATAGTGAAAGAAACTTTCTTCCTTTCTCACCTCCGTATGATTTAAAATACAAAACCGAAGGTTCACTATATAAGAATGGTAGAACTAGGGCCTGGGTCTTTAATGTTGATGCGGAAGAGTTGAAAAGCTTTGCCTTGCATTATGACAGAAATATACTATTTAGAAAAAATGTTAGGAATTTCCTCGATAAAAGTGAGACCAATATTAGAATAACAGATACTTTAAAAAACCCAGAAGACAGTTCAAACTTCTGGTTTTATAATAATGGCATCACCATTCTATGCAGAGATGCAAATAATGACAGCGACAATAAACACATAAGACTGGACGACCCTCAAGTAATAAACGGATGTCAGACCATTACATCGATTAGAAACTATTCGGGAGATACAAAAGCAGATGCACTGGTTAGAGTCATAGCTAGCGATGACAACGACTTAATGGACAAGATAGTTTTTTATCAAAATAGTTCCAATCCTGTTAAGAAAAGGGACCTGAAATCAAATGACTCCGTTCAAATAAGATTGCACAGAGAAATGCTAAAGAGGGGTTGGTATTATGAGATTAAAAGTGGAGAAGATTTTAGGACAGTATCGAGTCTAAATGCTTCAATAAAATCTCATTGTTTTCCAGACCCAATTAACAACCTTGCATTGGCGAGAGCGATTGTGGCAATAAAATTCAATCCCGCTCTTGCCTATGGTCAAGGAGAAAATTATTTCTTTGGTGAAATTTACGAGGAGATCTTCACAAGTGAACTTTCAGCAACATCGAGTCTTGCGATGTATGAAATAGATTTCCTAGTTTCATTTAACATATCTTGGACAAAGGCACAATTCCATGATGAATTTGACAAAGAGTATGTGTTCAAGAGACCGGCTCATTTTGTTATAGATAAAATATTCTATAATGCACTGTTGAGGCTCAAAGATGGGGAAAAGAAGTTCACTGAGCTATTTGAGGAATCTTATGTAAATTCGGAGGATTATGATAAGCTGGCAAATAGACTGACTGGGGTTGCAGATAACTTGTATGAAATCATATATAGAACGTATAAGAAAGCCTTGGTAAATGAAGGGAAATATCACACGACATTTTTCAAGAACCAAGAAGACATTACAAATCTCTTTGAAGAAAACACCAAAGAATTTGTCGAACAGGAAAAGTTGGCTTCAGATATCTTCAGGGAAGTCCTATCTTAACCTCTATTTCTCCCGGAATTTTCATTCATTAATTTCTGCAAAGTCTATTTATTGAGTTTTGGAATAGATAATTTAAATGTTATTATATGGAACTGCAAAGTGCGTTTCATAATTCCCCTGTATAATGAAATACAGGGGAGTGATTGGTTTGTATGACACCAAAGCCAATCACAGCCACAGGCAATAGAAGCAAAAGAAGATATTGGATCGGTTCGGACAGGAGGTATGACATTTACAACAGGTCCCTGGTGGACAGGATGGAGGATCTCATGGACCCTTCATTTCTCATGAACTGGAAGATACTCCTTGCAGATAACAACAGGGGAAAGAGAGACCATCCCTACAAGACGCCAAATGCATTCATAACATTCCTTGCAAAATTACGTGCAGTGTGCAATGTTCCCTTCAGGTCACTGGAGGGAATTGCCAGAATATTTGCAGACAGGGGTTATGATTCAAAGACCATATACAACACATTCGGGGAGAATACAGTAATACCGCCCAGGAGGAATGCATCCACAAGGAGCAGGGGATCGCCTGCAAGAGCGAAAATAGTCAGACAGATCCGGAGGACATCAGAAAAGGAATGGAAGGAATCTGTTGATTATGGAAAAAGATGGAATGTGAAGATATATTTCTCAGGCCTCAAGAGAACCATGGGCGAGGTGATTAAGGCCAACAGGCCTGACTACATAGTTCAGGAGATTGCACTGAAGGCGCAGTATTACAACATTCTCAGGGAGATGACACATGCCTATTGAATTGTGCAACACACTTCACCCACACAAGACATTTAAGCCTGAGAAACCTGACAAAATTGTCAGGGAGGTTTTGTTTGCGTTGAGGTTGGCTGGAGGAGGAACTGCATATTCATTAGGATATCTCAAGACAGGAGAAGTCGGTCTGGTGAATTCCATCGAACCCTTTTCACAACCAATTGCATTTGATACCTCTCAAGATACTAGTTTTACAGAAATAGATCAAGAACGAATTGAGCCATTTGAAAAGTTGTTCAAAAGTTCAGATATTGAAAATTCATGGGATAAAATTGCTGCTTCTAGATATATGATGTGTGCTCTCAGGAGTGATCAGTCAGATGTTCTAATGTATGCGACTATTGGCCTAGAATCAGTACTACTGCCCAAAGATCAGTTCACAGAACTCTCATGCAGGTTTAGATTGTATGGTGCATTACTACTGAGCCGAACTGCAACTGAAGCCAGTACAATTTCCGAGAAACTCAAAGAAATTTATAATACACGTTCTACACTAGTTCACGGAAGTCGAGATTTTGAAGGACAAGATTCTATTTACAATATTTCTCATAATGGTATAGAATATCTGCGTCAAGTTCTTAGCTTAATCATAATGGGTCACTATGACGCTCGCAGTGAATGGGATAAGCACTTAGAAACACTTCTGTTCAAAGGTGTTAAAGAAACGTGAAGAAATATGCTTTCACCACATAAACCAAAATGGGGATGCGGAGGGCCGGATTCGAACCGGCGAATCCCTACGAAAACAGATCTTGAGTCTGTCGCCTTTGACCTGACTCGGCAACCTCCGCAATGCCATGGGTAAAGACAAAGGCAATAAGATTATTTCGC
>JAKBRR010000148.1 GCA_021845325.1 Thermoplasmata archaeon | reverse complement strand
CCTTGAGAGCCACCCTTTGAAGAATATTTTCTATTTCAAATTCCCTTTCACCACCTGAAATAGCCTCACCAAATCCCTCTGGATATATAAGATCCATATCCATAAGATATCCCTCATTTTCTGGATCCTCCCTGTCATAAAATTCCCTTTCATTTACTGGTATATCTATAATCCAGAAAGGATCGCTCATTTTTGCAGATAACACATCCTCGAAATGTTTTCCGTGTTGGCTCAGGGCATCTTCATACCTGATTTTGACAAATGGCTTTTCCGGCTGGTTTAAAATACGTTTTAAATCTGTAAGGTCCTGGCTGTTTTTATTCTTAACCTCTGCAATTACCCCTGAAATCATATTTTCGGCAAGAGAAATCATATCGTCTCTGGTAGCATTCAAACATTCAATATCTATTTGCGTAAATTCTGAAAGATGCCTACCGGTGGATGCCTTATCTGATGTTTCAAGCCTTACATTTGGAGAGAATGTGAAGATTTTACCCAGATACTGAACAGCAATCTGCTTGTGGAAAATCATGCTCTTGGTAATTGAATATTTTTGGCCATAATATTCAAAGGAGGTATCGAAAACCGGGTGGTTTAATGGATCGGTTGCTGTTGAATAAATCACCGGTGGAATTTCCAGATAGCCCATGTTTCTTAAAAACTCAGAAAAATAGCTTCTGACTGTTCCGTTTATCCTCAAAGCATTACGGAGAGTTGACCTGTTCAGTGGTTCAATTGTCTCTCTGATTGATATTTCTTCCATAAGTTTTAGATTAATTAATAATATTAATATCATTTCAATAGGAAAACGACGTTTTAATAATATAATTGTGAAATTAATGACAATACTGTTATATTTGTTTATTTAACATGAACAAATTGTTTATTTTAATTATTCATAATCATTCTTGGGAGTCTTCTAAAAACATTACAATTTCAAGCACTCCTCATAGGAAATTACCTTCTCGTTGCCAGTTCTTTTTAGTATTTTATAGTGCATACTCATATTCCTGGCCAATTCACCATCAATATCATCACGATCACCAACAAATATACTCCCGATGAGATCGATATCGTTCTCAGACATCGCCCTCTTTATTAATCCATCTTTAGGCTTTCTGCAGTTACAATTATCATCAGGCGTATGCGGACAGAAATAAAATTTGTCTATGCCTGAATTAAATTTCTTTAAGCAATTGTTCAGAGATTCATTAAAATTTATAGCGTCTTGCTCACTGAATAATTTTCTTCCAATTCCTGATTGATTGCTTATCACTATTATTAAAAAACCAAATTTTTTATAACTCTTAATCAGATCGATTGCGTCCTTGTAAATTCTAATTTGTTCAGGCTTACTGCAATATGGACAATCTACATTGATTGTTCCGTCCCTGTCAATAAATAACGCCTTATTCATAGAACATGATTTCTTAAGTATATTTAGTCATGTTCAACAGTTTTAGATTGTTCACAATTAAGTAAAGCCTTTGCCTCCAATTAAATATATCAATAAATATTTATACTATAAAATTAATAACTGAACATGGATTTCTTCAAACGTGATATAAGAATAGTTGCCTACCTGTTATTCATTGCTGTAGCCCAGTTTATAGTTTTTTTAAATATAGCCGGGTTTCTTGCGCCAAACTATTCCATACATTCAAACACGATCAGCCATCTGGGTGTTCCAGCATATACACCTTACTGGTGGCTTTTCTCAGCTACAATAATTATTCTTGGTGCATTACTGATTTTATCAGGTTTAATGCTTAAAGAATATTCCTTCCCTCTTATGATTTTTCTGATACTTGCCGGAATAGGATCTGCAGGTGTGGGAATAATCAACGAAAATTACATAGGGACCTTGCATCTTATTTTTGCTCTTTTTGCTTTCCTGTTTTCCTCCCTTGCATCCTATGCTGTCTTATACAGAAATAAGAACCTTATATCTGCATTCTGGGCATTCCTGGGAACTGTTGGTCTCGCTGCCTTAATTCTGTTCATTGGAAAAATACATCTTGGATTGGGTGAGGGTGGTATGGAAAGACTTATTGTTATTCCAAATCTCATATGGGCACTTGGATTCTCAATTTATCTATTGGGACCTGCTCAAAGGGATAAAAATTGAAATAGAACAGATGATAACTGGATCAGAATATTTTCAATTCTGGTCCGTATTCCAATTCATTAACATTTTTCCAAACATTGTGTGTATTAGTTAATTCTAATTTATCTTCACCCAAAAATCCATTCCTTTGAATTGATTTTATCACCAAATAAGAAAAATAAGGTGCTCCTGTAGCACCAGGGGAATTATAGTTCAGTATGTGTATTGAAGTATCCGTATTTCTTACAATTGTTTCAGGAACAAATCCGTTTTTATCGACCAGAGACCCTCTTATTCCAGAAAAACCTCTTGTTCTTGCTTTTCTGTAATCCATTCCAGGGATAAATGAATTGATCCTCTGAATCATTTTTCTTTGACTTAGCGATGATTCCCATTCGGCCATTGCAAGTTTCAGAAATTGCGAATTGAAGAAAAGACTGAGCTTAGGGGAAAGAGGTCTTTTAAATAAAGGCCAAATCTGAAAGTTTTTCGATGTTCCCTCACGATACGAATAAGGTCCTCCTACAGGAACTGCGTTCGGACCTATCTCCAGTGAACCATCAGGTCTGAGAATCAGGTGAGGATCAAGAAAAGGAAATTCAGGGTTATCTGCGACAGAATATATATTTCGCTTCACGAATCCATTGAGATCGCTGTCAACCTTCCAGTACTCTCCCCTGAAATATAGAATGGATAAATCCTTCTGAATTCCAACCTGATGAGCTAAATCTATTGACTTATTGCCTGCAGCATTAATAATGAGATCATAATACATTTTTTCTGTTTTTTTAGAACCGTTCAATGAATATGATATATACTGCTTTTCATCATCAATACCCCTAACATCAGTGTTAAAAAGATAACTGACTCCATTCTTTTTGTTTATCTCATACAGTTTCCTGGAAAGAAGACCGTAATTTGTGGATGTGTCAGTCTTCGACAGAATACCTCCGGGGGCAGAAACATTTCTTTCAAGGTTTTTGACCTCTTCCTGATTGAGAAGCGCAATCTCTTTTTCACCCAATCCATTCTGAATTGCCCATTTTGAATACTTTTCCAGTGTTTTTATCTGTGCTTCTGTTTTTGCCACTTCCAGAGTGCCGACTTCCTTCCATGGCATGTCAAAAATGCCTGCAAAAGATTTCCATAAATGATAGGATATGGAAGCAGACTTCGCCAGAGTAGCCTTTTTTTCTGGATTCATATAAAAGGGCCTATGAATCATACCTGTGTTTCTCGACGTTGTGTGAAGTGAAGTATCGTTCTCTTTCTCAATAACGATCACTTCAATCTTTGAAATTTCGGAGAGCCAGAATGCCAGTGTATTTCCTAAAATACCACTTCCAATGACAAGAACTTTCTTTTTATTATCCACTCAATTTCACCAGAAATTTATTAGTATTTAGATAAAAGGGAGGATGATTATATATTCATTGTTTACCTGCTCCAATTTTACTTGGCCACCAGTTATATTTTTTCAACATTAGCATTACAGCTGGTACAAAGAATGGCCATGTTATAAAAGTGTCAACAAGAACACCTATGGCTAGACTCATTCCAATTTCCTGTATTATCCCTAATGTGCTGATGTAAAGTGAACCGAAGGTTACTGCAAGTACTGCCCCAAGCGTTACTATTACCCCACCGTTTTCCTTTACGGAAATGATTATGGCTTCCTTCTCGGTCTTACCCTTGATTACCTCCTCCTTTACCCTTGATATCATGAAAATATCATAATCCAGTCCTACTGCAAGCAACGTTATGAAAGCAAACATTGGCATAAATATAATCAATGGAAAATGCTGTATATAATGGAACAAAATAAATGAAATAGACAATGACATTATAACTGAGGCCATCACCATAATAATCAGCCTTACCGGTGTAAGAACTGAGCTTAACTGAATTAAGAGAATTATGAATATTGCTATGGCGAGAATAGGTATCATTTCAGAGAATGATGAAGCAGTAATTGTATATGCATTTGAAAATCCCTCTGTGAGACCTCCAATATTGTATGTGTAACCAAGATTGCTGGTATTTGCGGAAAGAGCATTATTCAGGTTGCTTACGGTTACTGAAGCAGGCGTTGTCCATGCAAGTGAAGAGGTTTCAAACACAATCTCTGCATATTTGGAATTGGCTCCTATAAATGAGCGACTCTGATTCAAATACATCTGAGCAGTGCTGCCTGGATACGATTGCATGCTTGATAAAGATATGAAGTTCCCGTAAGGATATGTAGGACCAAATATTCCCTGAATTCCTGACATATGGGCAGTTGTATTTTCTATCATGGATAGTTTCTGCATTTCTGCCAAATTAAAGGAACCGTTGGCATAGATCAGGGGCTGAGCAAAATGAACAACGATAAATGATCTGTCAAAGAAATCCCCTCCGAAAGAGGCGTTAACTGCCTCTATTGATTGAACACCGGAGCTTTGAGGTATCAGCTTGAATATATCCATATTTGTGGGCGTTATAAAATAGAAGGTTAGAGCTGATATTGATACAACAATGAATATAATGATAAGAGTGTTTTTCTTCCCTGTTGAAAATTGACCTACCTTTGTCATTAGATTCTGGCCTGGAGTACCCTTATATTCCTTGCCATCTTTGATGTTAAGAATCTTTCTTCCATATCTGTGAAGAATTGCGAGCAAGAGCGTATTTGCAAGTATAATAGATGTTGTTACCCCGATTGCATTTGTGAGACCTGAGTCACTAAAAATAGGTACGTGGGATAGCCACAGTACAATATAGGAAATGACAACAGTTACACCTGAAGTAAATACCGCATGACCAGCCCATCTGGAGGATACAACTGTGGGGTGCTCCTGACCTTCAGCCAGTTCTTTCCTGTATCTTGCCATTATGTATACGACATAATCGCTTGTAAGACCTAATAGAAGAAGAAGTAAAAGAGTAGGTGTTATGAATGAAAGCTGTGTGTGAAGAACATATTTGTAAAGAAACCCGTTCAAACCTAAAGAGATCATAGCGGAGAAGATAAAAATAAGAAGAGGCATAAAAGCTGCCTTTATGGATCTGAAATATAAACCTACGATCAATATTGAAAGGAATATTCCAATACCAAGAGCCTCTACCAGACCAGTAGTAACTTCATTGTTTATCTGCCCATTTAATGTTTCACTTCCGGTTACTATTACAGATGAATTTGAAACGTTTTTCTGAATAGTGCCGGATATACTTGTAATCTTGTTGCAGTTAGTGGTATTGTATGACTGGTTTATATTTATTACAATCAATGTTGTTGAATACCCTAT
>JAKBRR010000147.1 GCA_021845325.1 Thermoplasmata archaeon | reverse complement strand
GGAGCAATATGAGCAGGCACTAAAAAATACCCATTACAGTGATTCTGAGCCCTTTCTTAATTTGAATAGTGATGATGTCTACAATCAATATGTTTTCCTAAAAGATAAAAAAATGATTGACAGAATGGAAATAGATTATAAAAATAATAAAATGAAGATAAAGTATGATGAGATTTACCCTAATATAGACCTAGCCGAGACTTTGTCGAATATTAAAGGAAAGTTCATAAAAAGAATAGAAAAGGATGCGGTTATCTTTGAGGACGATGAAAAAGTAAACTTCTCGGAAATAGATTTCCAAACAATAAAGCCCCTGATTTGGTGGTAGAATGGCTAACAATGAGAGAATAAGACCGGTATACCTAAAACTCATTTCAGACATCACATTCGAGGGTTTACCAGATTCCTGGGATTTCAAATTTGAAAGGTTTTCCAATAAGAAATTTCTGTATGATTATCAAAAGGAGGCTTTGAAGTCGGGATTGAAGTTCCTATACCATTACTATGTTAATCTGTTGAACTATCCGCGCTCTGAATATGAGAATAGCATTTTAGAGGGCAAAAAGTCACTCTTTAACTCAATCAAAACACACCTAAAGCAGGCAGATGTATTGGGTATTCCAAATAAAAATAGCAATATTTTCAAAATTGCAAGTAGGTTCTACGAATCAGAAAATGAAAGAATACCCTTCTTCAACTTCACGAATAGAATTGGTTTCTGGATGGCTACTGGTAGCGGTAAAAGCCTTGTAATAGTGAAACTGATAGAAATTTTGCATGAACTTAAAAAAAGAGGGTCAATTCCCGATGAAGACATCTTATTTCTCACATATCGGGTAGACTTAATAGAGCAAATTAAAGCCCATATCGATGAATTCAATTCATTTTCACCATTAAAGATAAGATATTGGGATTTAAAGGAATATGACAACGTTAAGCATAACTTACTTTTTAGCAAGGACGATATAAATGTCTTTATTTACCGCTCCGATCTAATATCCAACACAACCAGTGAAAAACTCCTTTCATTTGAGGATATAGAGAACAATGGAAAATGGTACATTATCCTGGATGAAGCACATAAAGGCAATAAGGAAGACTCCAAAAGACAGGTTTTTTACTCAATTCTCTCCCGCAATGGATTTCTATTTAATTTCTCTGCTACGTTTACCGATGCATGGGATTTGATAACAACCGTATTCAATCTAAATCTAGAGGCTTTTACAGAGAGAGGATATGGTAAGAATGTTTACGTTTCGCAACAGAGCATGGATGCCTTCAAAAGAGAAAATGATAACATAGATTTTGAGGAAAGAAAAAATGTTGTGCTGAAGACTCTGTTCACTCTAGCATTGGTTAAGAAGGCTTACCAAAAATCATCCCTCGCTTCTGATAATATTTATCATAACCCGCTGCTGGTACTTTACGGAAATACCACAAGTATAGAGAATTCAGATCTTCAAATATTCTTTGAAACATTGGGAGAAATAGCACTTAACAAGATCGACACTAGTTTATTTGAGAAGATTAAGAGTTCCATAGCAGATGAATTAGAAAATCACCCAAGTTACGTATTCGGAAATAGAAAGATTATGTTTGACAAGACTGACCTCTCAACTCTAGCCTTTGGTGATGTTTTAAAACTCGTATACAATTCTGACAGTACAGGTAAAATTGAAGTTGTTAAGACTCTGGCTAACAAAGAAGAACTTGCATTCAAGCTTAAGACCTCGGACAAGTATTTTGCCTCAATGAAAATAGGCGACATAACTAAATGGTTAAAGCAGACACTATCAGACTACGAGATTAGTGAAAATCCCATTGAAGCCAGCTTTTTTAATAATCTCAATAGCAAAGAAAGTACTATTAACATACTTATGGGTTCCAGGGCTTTTTATGAGGGGTGGGATTCCGACAGGCCAAACGTAATGGTTTTCGTAAATATAGGAAGTGGAGATGCAAAAAAATATGTTCTCCAATCCTTAGGCAGAGGAGTAAGGATAGAGCCGCTTAGGGATAAACGCCAAAGACTTGAAACCTTATCAAAGAATGGAGATGCCGAAGCAAAGGAAATATTCTCTCTTGTACAGGAAAAGAAGATGGGGGGCTCAGTCTCCCTCATGGAGACTTTGTTCGTTTTTGGAACTAACGAACAAAACTTAAGAGAAATAATAGGAAGTATAAAATTTGAGCGAGAAAAGGCTGGTGAACTCATAGATGTCAGGAAGAATAATTTTGACTTCAATCCAACACTTCTTGTGCCAGTTTACGTAGAAAAGAAGGAAGTTCAGTTAAAGGATCTACCAACATTCCGTGGCAATTTCAAGCTTATAGAGAATTATGTCAACTGGATCGAAGATGATAGAGTGATCTATGCACTCTATTCTGATAGAGCGAATCCCGCCACTTTAGACCGATTACATGCTTATCTAGAAGAGGGTAATTTTGCAACTAGAGATTCGAACAATGCCCATAAACAATTGTCGAACCTCATAGACCATCTTAATACCTCCCTGATGGAAATGAACAAATTTAAGGAACTTGAAGATGAGATCATTCATTTTAAAGAAATTGGCGTGGAAATGGCCTCTGAAGAAAAGAAAAAAGAGTTGACCGAAAAACTAGAAGAGATAAGAAGCTTTAAAAGTCCAGAAATAATAAAGAAAGAGCTTAAAAGGAAGCTTGAATCTAAAGAAATAGATATAGATGAATATACTTCTCAGATAGAAAAGTTAACAAAAACCAAGAAGAGATTGTTATTTGACTATGATGAAAGCAAAATAGAGTTAATCAGTATAGCACATCATTATTATTTGCCAATAATCTTGTCAGCCTCTGATAAGGCTGATTTCATAAACCACATAATAAAGGTCGATAGTGAGAAGGAATTTGTGCATGATCTGGACACATTCATCTCCAGTGATGAAGCAAAGGACCTAAAAATAGACTGGTGGGTTTTCTCTAAGATCGATGAGAGTTTGGACAGAATCGGTGTTCCGTACTACGACGCATACAAGAACAAGATGAGAGACTACTCTCCAGACTTCATATTCTGGCTCAAAAAAGGAAGTGAATATAGAATAGTGTTTGTAGACCCTAAAAGCACTAAATATACAGATTATCAACAAAAGGCAGACTATTTCAGTAAACTGTTTGAAGATAATGGTTCTCAGAAGGAGTTTCTGTTCGGCGAGTTTTCTATAAAAGTGCACCTGTTCATGAGGACAGACGATTTGAAAGTGGTAGGTGAAGGTTACAGAAAGTATTGGATTGATGATGTTAGCCAGATTTTTTCTGTATTATAAATTTTAATAGAGAACCACTGATTAGTGTCAAATTCACCATGTCTTGCTCAAGGAACACTACTTTCTCCTGCGGAAGTGCAATTCCATGGGAACAGGAGGAGAGTTACAAGAATATGAGTGAGGTTCTTGTATCTTGCTGCTCTTCAACTATTCAAGGGACAATAACTGTACGGCACTGCGACCATACTTTTTGAGAAAAGATAGTCGAACCCCCAGCTGATAGCTTAAAATCACAAAATAAATCTCCGCCCCCGATAATTATTAAACTCTTCCTAATATATATAGCCGTATGCGCCCTTCAACGAAAATCGCACACTCTCGTCTTCTTTATGCAGATTACATATCTGATGATGAGGAGATTGAGATTATTAAGAAGATCAATGGGGTTTGGTTTTTCTGCCTCAACTCCTGAAGGCAACACACCGACTAAGTTCACCGCAGAGAATATACACGATTTCATAAGACGAATTCGACCGGTATGCAAATCTGATTCTGAATTCTTAGATTACATTATTAACGTGGTTTTTTGGATATATAGGGATGGAATATTACCACTCAAAATCGTCATTATTGAGGTCGTCTTGAAAATTGATGACCTTCAGAAGCTAAAAAAATCCGATATAGAGGGCAAAACATGGAAGCTTTCACTCCTTCTTGGAAGATGCTTCAGCGAAGGTCCTATTCCTCTTACAGATTCTTCTAAGGATTTTCGTATTCTTAAGTTCTCGGCAAGAGCCATACATAACGTATCCCTCCCAAATTTTGTTGCAGAATTCGTCATAGAGGCAGAGCGCAATTTCTTTGATGATTTAAATAAAGAACTCAGTTCACTTGAATAGGAAATATCTGCAAAAGATCTAGTAGAATAAAAAATAATGAAAGATCGGGACGAGAGCACAATACCCGCGAATTATGTTGGAAATGTTCTTTCAATGGCGAAGTCACAGCAAGAGCAAAAGATCAAGGATATTCGATCCAATGTCATTTCATTGGAACCTTTGAGTTTCTTCGAAGGCGGATTCTCATACGACAAAAGCATAGTTAGAGGGTATGCCATCAAGATGTTTATTATTGGAAAAATTGTGCAAGGCTCTCTGGATGATTCTACGCCTTTGTACCTTACCTTCCTGAATATGGGGGTTCAGAGATACCATTGTCCAATTTGGAGAGTATGCCTGTACTGCAGTTCCCAGGAACATTCGGTCTCCTAGACTTTTCATTAGGATCAGAGCAAATACTTGTACTACAGTTATTGAATACCTGGAACAGACTTGTCGAAGGATTGATTAGGGATATTACTACATAGCAGAAATTGGCTCAGATGAAAACTAAGCTCGATACGAATAAGACACTGAAGAATTGCAAGATCTAATATTCCATACAGCTATAGATGAAAAAATTTCGGTCAATTACCTGAAAGAACTAAAGGATTTGGTCAATCCTTCCCAGAAGACGTTTCTCTATGAACTTCCAATACCTCCCGAAGAAACTAATCTGTATTCATCAGATCAGGAGAAATATGGATTGGAGAGACCTGGCCCCATAATATCTAATCTTGCATCTCTTATTCTGAAAAGTCTCGATATGAACGAAAAGCACCTATTGTATGCTACTGGCTTAAGGAAATCGAAGATAGATGTTTTGAAAATTAAAGAAGATCGTAAGTATTCCAGAAGGATGCTTTGTCTCACAGTTGTGATTGCTGCTGCTACCATTGTTAATGTCATTCTTTTTCTTGCTAGGATATTTTAGATATTAGTATTCCCTTCTTAAAACATTAGGCAAATCCCGATCTGTCCAATTATTTTTCTTGCCCTGCCAGTTCTCTCTGGAACCGCTTTTTCTTATCAGGATTATCCATGAACTGATTCAGCACCGTTTCAATAACATGTATACTGTGGAGTAAATTGTACAATTAATTTCATTACAAATAGCCCCGTTGTTCAACGTATGTGGCTTCGGAACGTAGGAAAAGAGCCACTGGAGGGTTTCGATCCCCCGACCTGCTGATTACAAATCAGCTGCTCTACCAGCTGAGCTACAGTGGCAACATTCTGATCCAGACTATGTGGCATCAGGCTCACCAACATAAAAGATGGAAA
>JAKBRR010000146.1 GCA_021845325.1 Thermoplasmata archaeon | reverse complement strand
GATGCCATTGGAAGATAATTTATCGGCAAGATCTGTATCAAGCATTCCATCCGGACCTATATAAACCAAATCAGGTTTAGTTTCCAATATCTCCGGTATACAATCCAGTGGTTTTGATTCGGTTAGCTTAATCGTCTTTGATGAGATTGATGAAAGCGATGGATTATGATTAGACATTACTGTGATTAACTCAGCACCTGTGCGAACAATAAGTCGCCCCAATGCATCTTCTCTTCCACCCCCGCCCACAAGCACAATTTTTACTGTCATTCTGCATCCCCGCTGCTCTGATTCATTTGCTTTAAAAATTCTTCTTTCCTGACGTTGAAATATTTGTAAAACTTTGGTGTTACACTGAAAGCCTCCGTGTTCCCCTCCTTCTTTCCCGTAATAAGACCCTTTTCTTTAAGTGTTTTTACAGATGTAATATATCTGTCCCCGAGGCTTCGTCTCAGGTCTCCCTTAATTGTTCTCTCTCTTGTGGCGATTATCCCTGCAACCTTCAGATCAGTTCTGTTTAGTTCAGACGCCGATACTGGCCCAACAATGTCCTGATATTCCTTTTTTACAGTCAGTTTATATCTGTTCCCTATCTTTGCAATGAACAATCCAGAGTTTTCATCACTCGATTTCCTGATCAACTTCTGCAGTTCCTTTCTGACAATGTTATGTTCTTCGTTCAATATTGATGCTATTTCAACTACGCTCAATGGATTTTCAGATGCATACAGGAGAGCCTCGATTCTAGCAGATATTGTCATTGGACAGTAAATCTTTATCCATATAATCTATTTTCTATATTCGGTTTTTTTCTTCGTTAGCCATGTGGTATTTAAATTGGTTAGCTTGTCTAAAATGATTATATACTGCACTGAATTTTCTGTTAAGATAGTGAACACATGTTCGGAAATATTAAATCTAAAATAGAGAAATTCGATATTCAGGAGATAAATGAAAGTGCAAGACATCAAAAACCCAGATCACTCTTTTATCTCTGGTTTGGCTCTAATCTCACTGTTGCTGATTTTATAATTGGTTCTGACTTCCTGCTCGGATATCTTAGCAACCTCTATATGATCATAGCTCTTGTGATTGCAAATGCAGGAGGGGCAGCTCTTCTTGCCTTTATGAGTATTCTTGGACCATTGAAAGGGAGGTCTCAAATGGCTCTTTCAGAGGGAGCTTACGGGGTAGCAGGTGGAAAGGCAATGTCACTCCTTCAATTTATAAACACGGGAGGGTGGCTAACTGTAAATCTTATCATTGCTTCACAGGCATTATTATTTTTAATGTCCAGTGGTGCTACTCAAGGATTTGGCGCCAGCCCGCTTTTTGATCTGTTTGCCATAGGATCGATTATTGTTGTTTCTCTGGTGGTTTTTTTACTGGCATTCTTTGGCCATTCAATTATAAAAGCATTCGAGACAGTAATGTCCGCTGTTCTTGGTCTTATGTTCGCATATATAATTTTAAATGTTCTAATTTTCCACATGAGCGATGTTATAAATCAAAGCAATTCCGTTACGACCTTTTCATGGATTTCCTTTGGAACCGTCATAATGTTGACATTTTCATATATTATGTCCTGGGGACCTTATGCCTCTGATTATTCAAGGTACATTCCGAGAAATGAAAAGCTCTGGAAATCTTTTCTTTACACTTTTATGGGTGGTTTTCTTGCATCAATAGGAGCCGAATTTGCGGGACTGCTTGCAGCATACGTTCTTGGAACAAGCTCAAGCTCGGATTCCATTTTTTTCCCGGTTTTGGGATCACTCTGGTTCATAGGGCCTATTGCTCTTCTCCTGGGAGGAATAGCTGCAAATTCGTTGAATTTGTATTCTAATTTCCTCTCTCTAAAAACAATAGTCACCAGGGCTTCTAAATTACCGATTATACTTATCGTGTCCCTGGCATCAATTGTTATGGCAGTTCTATTTTATGGAGATTTTTCTGGTTTCTACGAAACATTTCTCTATATACTTGATTACTGGATCACTCCATGGATAGGAGTGATGATTGCAGAATTTTTAATAATGAAGGCCGGTGATCATGAGAGGAAAAGCATTACCTGGTCCATTCTCATATCCTATCTGCTTTCCATTGCGGTATCCTATCCATTCATGAACTCAATTGAATATTATCTGGGGATACCCATTCCCTTCTATAGCCTGCTTGGTGGTGTCGATATAAGCTACATAGTTTCATTTTTCTCAGCAATCATACTCACGGTATTTGTGGAGTTATTTGTATTCAAAAGGAAAATCATATGGAAAGGAACGAAAAGCGCTGATGCCTGAAATTATGTTGTCAAACTATCCAACAAATTTTTCAATCCAGCCAAAAATAAGTTGTGATAGGAAGATTTCAATTTTTTTAGATTAGATTTTAAGATTAGAATGATTACCTCAAAACTTTTATTATAAAAAGGATTTGGTTAAAATGGCAATTCTTGGCGATAAAGACATATCAGCTATGATTACTCAGGGCTTTCTTATTTCGGAAAATTTCAGTGAAAAAAGCGTTACGCCAAACGGCTATGATTTTAGAGCCCATCAGATAAGAATTGATGGTAGTGATTTCGATAAGATTGATCTAATGCCGGGAAAATTTGCCCTGGTCTCTTCCCTTGAATACTTTAACATGCCGAAGAATGTTATTGGAAATATCTGGCTAAGATCAAGCTTTGCGAGGAAGGGCCTGATTGGAACATTCGGAGTCATTGATGCAGGATACCATGGAAATATCACAGTTGGGTTATACAATGCAGGATCTGCTCCTGTAACCCTGCAGGCCGAGGAAAGAATAGCTCAAATTGTTTTTTCCATGTTAATGTCTGAAGCAGAGCAGGATTATGGAATAAGGTCCGGAAATTACCAGGGAAAGAGAGGATTAGTTGAGGCACACGAAAATAAAAAATAACATCTTCATTGAAAACTCAATAAATGTGGCGAATATCATTGATCTAAAACATTCCAGTAATTATTTTACAAAATAAATCATTTTATTGGGGACATGAAGTTTTCTGAGTTTTCCATATTTCAGGCTTTAACTTCAAATTCGAGGCCTTCATAACTGAGTTCGGAATTCTCAAAGATCTTCCTGGCTTCTTCAAGGAGAACATTCTTATCGTCTATTCTTGGGCTATAGTGAAAAAGATAGAATTTCTTTACCTCTGCGTCTCTGGAGATTTCCGCAGCCTGCCTTGAAGATGTGTGACCAAATTCGTTTACTTTTGGTTCAAAAGAAGAATCTGTTGTGGTTTCATGAATGAGAATATCTGCATTTTTAGCAAAAAGTTTCATCTCCTCCATGGGTCTTGTATCTCCAGTATAGACAATTATTCTCCCCTTTCTTATTCCAGCAGACACTTCCTCAATTGTTATAAGTTTCCCTCCGTAGTTCAGGCTTCCTGATTTTCTCAATTGCTCAAGCATCTTGGAGGGAATTCCGCTTTCCCGTGCTTTCTGGCCATCAATTTTAATTAAATCCGGTTCGCTGATTTTATAAGCCATTGCCGGAACAGGGTGATCTGTCTTCATGGTAGAAATTTTGAATTTCTCAAAGGTTACAGTTTCGCCGAATGGGATTTCTATGAGTTCCACAGGAAATGTCAGTTTGTAGTATCCTATTCCCAGAGCTTTTGACATAATTGGCACAGTACCGGGCGGACCGTATATGTAAAGAGGTTCAGTTCTTCCATTAAACGACATGCTCTGAACCATTCCTATGAGCCCAAGAAAATGATCCCCATGGAAATGGGTTATGAAGACATTCCTGATCTTCATGAATGAAAAGGAACTCTTCATAATCTGCTTTTGAGTACCTTCTCCGCAGTCAAAAAGATTTAAAATGTCATCTATCTGAATTGCCACAGACGGGAGAGATTGCCCTGGTTTAGGCCATGAACCCCCGGTTCCTAGAAATGCGATTCTAATATTTGATGCCAATCATGGTTCAGTGTGTTTTAGTATTTTTATTTGATATATCGACACTTAAGCACAAAATTATCTATATGAAAGTCATTCTCTATTCGTGAGCGGTGCGAGCGAAGGTCATTACCTTGGAGTAGATGCGGTATTCCAGTATTCAGGGGTAGGCGCACAGATCGTTTCCGGCTCAATCTTCTACCTCATTGCAGTAAGAATGTTTTCACCAACTGCAGTGGGAGCAATCGTTATGTTTGTGGCCATAGTAGGTCTTTTCAATACAATATTTTCCTTCGGACTCGGTTCTGCCGCCCAGCACTTCACGTCCTACAGCATAGGAACGGGAGATTATGCTTCTGTAAAAAAGACGGTATATTCAATAATTACTTATGGATTTGCTCTTTCAATAAGTGGATTTCTTGCTCTCTATATTTTAAGCCCTGATATTTCATTAATATTTCTTCATACATCATCTTATACTACGCTTATAAGACTCCTTGGATTTGTTATGCTTGGGAATGTACTATTTGGTGTGATGAATGGAGCTCTCCTCGGATCACAGAGCTTCAGACTTTCAGCAGTCATATCAATAATTATATGGGCGATTTACTACATCGGGGCAATAGGTCTGGCCATTATCTTCCGATCTCTATCTACGGTCATTATTGGATGGGCTGTAGGTATATTTGCAGGAGTCGTCATTGAACTTATTGCCATTGTTCAGATAATGCGCAAATATGAATCTGGAAAATACAAGAAAAATGCGAACATGGTTTTTGCATATTCTCTTCCAATCCTGTTATCAAGCTTAATATCATATGGAGCAGGTTATGCTGACAGATTCGTAGTAACCGGCTTGACAAGCCTTCAAAACCTGGGCATTTATAATTTTGCACTTCTCATAGCTTCATCCATAGGTTTTATTGCTGCGCCATTCAATAATATTCTCATGCCAAAATTCTCTGAACTCTTTGGCCGAAACCGGAGAGATGAAATTGCTGAGAATGTCAAGGCATCTTCTCTTCTGCTCACTTCATTATATGTTCCAGCTGCACTTGGAATCGCAGCCCTGGCTCCTTCCATATTGCTACTTCTTGGAGGCAGTTCGCCATATGATGAGGGATCTGGGGCGTTAATCATAATCATGTTCTTCTCGGCAATTTTTGTGAGCCAGAATATTCTTTCACAGGCAATTGCATCCATCAGAAGAACTAAATTATTTGTATATACCAGTGCTGGTGCTCTAACAGCAAACGTTTTCTTCTCCCTGCTGCTGATCCCGCCATTTGGCCTTGAAGGTGCAGCCTTTGGATTTTCATCAGTATATGCAGTGTCTTTCATTACCCTGTATTATTTTGCAAGAAAGGAGGAAGTTGTTAAATTTGACTCTGTGGGAACATTGAAGATTTGGTTCTCCTCCATAGTGATGCTTCTGGTTATACTTGGTCTTCAATTCTATATAGGTCTCAGTCTATTTCTCATTCCTGTTTACATTGGAATCGGATTTATAGTATACATAGCG
>JAKBRR010000145.1 GCA_021845325.1 Thermoplasmata archaeon | reverse complement strand
TCTCATAAGGGAGGTGGATGCATTTAAATCATCTGAGAAGGGAAAAGAACTCTCTGATGAAATACATGCAATGTTCGGGGAACTGAAGGAATCACTGAAATCGGAAAACATGGATCTGAGGAAATCCATGAAGGAAAATTTCGACGGAAGAATGGAAGATCTTGTAAAGCGCTATGATCCATTCGGTGAACTGCATAAGCCCGTTGAGTACATCCGTAATGATCTCGGATCATGGTTCACATGCTTACTGTATCCAGGCATGGAACCTACCAACAACCTGGCAGAACAGGCAATAAGGGAACATGTTGTAATAAGGAAGATCATAGGAACATTCCGATCCGAAGGTGGATCACAGAATTACCAGTATATATCATCACTGCTTTCAACATGGAGATTGCAGGGAAAAAGCATGTTTGTAGAAATGGATAAAATATTGAGGAGGGAATTGTGTGGGTTTGGGTAACGAAGCTATACAATTACAAAATTTATTATAGGCTATAGGGGTATAATATCTTGTTGAATACCAATACAGAGGTTTTCCGATTCAAGGTAGAATATTCCCTTCTCCATGGCATTGGAATCATCGCTCTCAACCATTCCCCTTACTTTCCGGTAGAGCTTACCGAAGTGTTTCATGAACATTATGATCATTCTTTTTTCCACTTTCGAGCTACGGTATACTTGTATTGTCGCTTCTGCCTTCAAGGATAACGAAAAACTTACAAGCAGGACAATTGACAGCATTAGCAGGAGCCCGGCGATTCTATATCTAAAGCTCCATGAATGTGCACATACATAATTATCTGCAATGTTAAGAGAATACTGTAAAGTACGTGTTCAGCATCTTACACTGATAATGATTGTCATGTGGAACTCAAGGTTAAAATCATTATATACGATAAATAATAGATAAAGTTTATAGATATGGCCTTATAGAACTATTTTTTTACTAAATAACTCTTTTATCATCCTCTCATCTAAACCTAAATTTTTTAAAATTTCCGTTGTGTTCTCACCCAACTTTGGCGGATATGACCTGATGGTACCTGGAGTTTCTGACATTTTGATGGGCGAATCAAGTAATTTTACCATACCATTAGGAGTACTGATCTCTTTTATCATATTTCTGTAGCTCAATTGTTTATCTATGATAAGATCACTTATTTTATTTACCTTTGCACAAGGTATGCCATGCTTCTGAAGTTTTTTAATAAGTATGTCTGATGGATATTTTTTGAATTCATTATTAATTATTTTTATTAGTTGCTCCCTATTCTCAAGTCTTTTTTCATTTGTATTAAATTTTTCATCGTTCCCAAGAGAATCCATGCCTATTGAACTGCAAAAAAGGGTCCATAATTTTTCAGTTCCTACAGTTAATGCTATATAATCATCCTCTGTCTTAAATACCTGGTATGGTACAATGTTTGGGTGTGCCGAGCCAAGTCTATCTGGGTTTTTACCAGTTGCTATATAGTTCATAAATTGATTAACTAGCAAGTATACATTCACATCAAGCATCGAGATATCTACGTATTGCCCCTTTCCCGTTAAATTTCTATAATTTAAAGCTGCAAGAATAGAAATTGTGGCAAAAAGTCCACTTGTAATATCTGTTATTGGTACACCAAATTTAACAGGCTCCCCCTCTTTCTCACCGGTGATATCCATAAGTCCGGATCGAGCAAGAGTAATCAGATCATATGAGGGCATGTCAGCATCAGGGCCTTTCTGTCCAAATCCTGAAATACTACAGTATATAATTTTATTATTGCACTTCTTTAATGTTTCATAGTCTATGCCAAGCTTTTTTGCTGTACCGGGCCTAAAATTTTCTATTATTATATCAGAACTTTTTATTAATTCATTTATTATTTTCTTTGATTGGTCGTTTTTTAAATCTATTGCAATATCCTTTTTATTTCTATTTAAACTTTGAAAATATGCAGATTCACCGTTTATATATGGAGGTACCCATTTCCTTGCCTGTTCTCCATTCAGTGGTTCTATTTTTATAACTTCTGCGCCTAGATCAGCCAGAATCATTGTGGCTAATGGTCCCGCCATTGCTTGTGTAAAATCCAATATTTTTATTTTTTGTAAAGCATCCATATGATTCAAATATTAAATAGTATTAAAATTTTTTTGTGATACTTGTCATTGAAATAATTTCTGTACAGCACTTTTCCTGCATTGTGGTATGGTGGATCTATGTAAAAAAATATATTGTCATCTTCAAAGTTTTCGTTGAATTTTTTCAGAAATTCTATTCCATCTGAAAGCTCAATCATGACCTTATTACTGAGGGGGCTTAACCTTTGAATTTTCTTGACAATTCTCTACACATTGAATCTGCATTGCATTTTATACTTTGACAGCTGGCGTTTGCCACCGAGGGGACCAGCCTCAATTATTTCGGAATAATTAGTCCTGTTGTAGAATAAGAATGCCACGCCGAGATCAATTTCTTTGTATTTCTGGGTGGAATCCTTAGCCAGGTATTTTCTAAACTCATACCATGTTTCCATTGTAATTTCGAGGGGTTGACCGAATCAATGAATTCTTCGTTATTGTGAAAAACAGATCTCCAGAAGGATACCAGAAGAGGATCACTTTCACAGAGATGGGCATGATCTGAAAGATCACTGCTTAGAAGACCAATAGACACTGATGCGCTGCCTGTGAATGGTTCCACTATAGTTCCAAGATGCCTGTTGTGATAGTTAAGAAAATCCTTCACGTATGGCAATGACCAGGTCTTTCCACCAGTGTATCTTAACGGGGTCACAGTTGGGTTTCATGCTTATTTGTATGTATAACTAGGCCTAAACTTTTCGGTCACCCAGATCTTGAGCATTCAAGTATCTCCACTTAGAATGGTAATGAAGAAATTTCTAAGATCACCCGCTATTAACTCGGCATGAGCAGTTTGTGGGTCTACCCATGAGTCGTGAACCACATCATTGAGGAATTTCCTATGACCACCGCTTTGCTGAACATATTTCAAAGGATCCGCCAAGGATACATCAGAGAATAGAGTGGATTTGTTACTTATCGTATACTTGACTATATCATCAAGAGTGGGTTCATGTCTGCACCCATTCCGGAGGTCTCGTTCTTTATTCTTGAGTCTAATTTGATATAATAATGTCAATTCGAGCAAGGACCTCATTAACATAAGCGAAGCTATAGGATTCTTCGTATAGTTGATAGTTGAAAGTTCCTTTGTTATCTTTATAATTCTGTCATCTGATAAGTTGTTATAATGCCATAATGTTTTGAGATATTTCTCAGTTCCGATCCTCCGCCCCTGTTGGTGTCGTCTTCCGCCTGAAGTGGTTGTATTGGGTTGAACTGGCTGAGTCTGTCCAATACCTTGGGATCCGTCAGTTGTAGAAGGGGGATCACTTTTTATATTGATTTTTTGTAGGCTGAGTTGAGGATGAGATGAATCATATTCTGATTTCCATCCATTTATGAATCCTAAAATATCTTCTTTGTCAGTTCTGGTATCAATATACTCACTACCAGAAGTCGTTAGAGAAGATTTGGCAAACCTAAATATAACAAAGTCAAATTTCTCCTTTGTGAATTCAGAAGAGTGACCAACTTCAAAATGGTCGTCAAAGACCAGTCCAAGAGAGTTAACAATGTCAATATATCCTAAAGCTCTTGTCATCCTAGTGGGTTCTAGCCTGTTTTTTTCTATCTCGTTTCTAAGTCCTTCATCGTCCCAAAAACCCAGTCCTCTTATATATTCTAATAAATTGTAGTATTTACAATAGTTAACCACAGTACTGCGCTCAGTTCCTAGAAAAATTACCGTTTTATTAACATCTTTTTCTTGCGTGTCGTAGACAGATTTTACGAAATTCCATTGAGAAACTTGTCCCCATTTCATGAAACTTATATCAGAATGCTTATCTGCAATGATTCGTAGTGCAGCTTGACGCGATGGCACAAAGGCCACCGAGACCTTTCGAATACTATTTTTTAATGCCTCAGTCAATTCACCAGTATTTTCCCTAAATTCTTGTTTGTATTCATCTGGAACAAGAGACTGATTAAGAAGGCACTTAATTGCTAATGTTCTCCTGTTTCCTTCCAGTACTATTATTTTTTCACTCTCTTTCACCGCAAGCAAATTCTCATGTGGATAAAGTCCACCATAAGAAATGATATCACTCGCCATCCCCACAATATCCTCCTCCTGGAAAAGCCGTCTAACAACACCCGCCTCATCTCTTGCGGTTTTAAAGTGTATTCTAAAATTCTCCTTATTTAGTCGCAAATCGTCAATATCGATTACTGATAAATTCCCGTTTCTTCCAATTTCTTCAACCATATGTTTCACCTCTTCATTATCTCCTCAATCCTCCTTCAGCTGCGTCAAGACTCCAGAAATATATGAAAGTATGGAAACAAGCTGCCGGAAAGCTAATTGAGCGTCTGCGTATGTAACCATGTATCGGTCATTGTGAGGACCTATGTTCAATAAATACGCTACCTTTTCGTAGATATCATCGATTCTCTCGCTCTTAGATTTCTGACCTCGTTCACCCTGAGAACCTTTGTCTATCAATTCAGAAATTTCCTTTTTTCTTGACTCATAAAATACTTTGAACGAATCTCTTGCTGCCCTCAGATCTCGCAGTACATCCTCAGGTTCCTTCTTGTCGTAAAGGGCATCTTGTGCTTTATTTAGGTGCTCTTTTACCTCACTAAACCCTTCCAACTTGGGTCTGTCCAGCTCCACAATCCATTTATCATTATATCCCATTTCTGCCAACAGCTTGAGCCACTTCTTCTCCGACAAGTCCAAGTTGAAGACGAAATCGGCAAAACCCTCTTGGTGCCATTGCTCTTTGCTAGTAGTCTGTTGAGTCTCCTCAATAAAAGCGACTGATAGAGTTACATAAAGCTGAACGTCATCGCTTCGTTTGCTCTCTATGTGAGCTATAGCCTCAATGGGGACAGTTATTTCAATTTCGGATTTAGATGTTAGCGGAGCACTTTGTAAAGACCGAAATCGCGAGAACCCTCTTATGATTTCAATGTTATTATACAAGAAAGTTGCGCTTATAGGAAGAACCCTAAAACTACTATACACAATTTGATTTTGTTGACTGTGTATTTCCCCAGAGCTTTGTGATAAATTGAATGAAAAAGAAAGTACACACCAAGGAAACTTATTCTTGACTTTAAGATCCACAGCCGAAACGAAAAGTTGTCCGCCTGTAATATAATTCCTCCATTCTGCCAGATTTGCCATTGACTCACCCCCTCAAAATCTCCATAATTTTCATTCTATTCCCACTCTACTGTAACCTTTACTTTCTTCGGTTCCTTGTCTCCGAATACTGATTTCTGAACATATAATGTTCCAATTGCTGGATTCCCAGAGGTTTTCTCCTGGAATCTATATGTGTTCTTTGTTGCTCTCTCGAACTCAAATTCT
>JAKBRR010000144.1 GCA_021845325.1 Thermoplasmata archaeon | reverse complement strand
AAACCGGATGATTATGTTGTGGCCACTGGTGAGGCTCACTCTGTCAAGGAATTTCTAAAGCTAGCTGCAGAGTTAGTGGGGATAGATTGGGAAAAGTATACGGTCGTAGATGAAAGATTTAAGCGTCCCTTGGATGTACCTGCACTGACTGGAGATGCGACAAAAGCCCAAATTGAACTGGATTGGACACCACGGAGCGGCTTTGAAGACATAGTGAGAATCATGGTAAACGAGGAAATGAAGAGATGGAAAATGTATCTTGACGGTGAACGTTTTCCATGGGATGTACCAAACTATCAGGATGAAAATAGTATACTAAAGACTAGGGTGAGGATGTAACATGAAAAATAGGGCTATACCGGTGTATGAACCGAACATTGGGCAGAAAGAGATTGAATATGTGGAAGATGCCGTAAAAAGTGGATGGGTGAGCTCTAAGGGTCCTTATATTGAAAGATTTGAAAAAATGTTCTCTTCCTTCATTGGTGCGAAATATGGGGTCTCTGCCAGCAATGGTACCACTGCCCTTCATCTGGCAGTCTCTGCACTAGGTATAGGTGCAGGTGACGAAGTGATAGCCCCTAACCTTACATTTGTCAGTCCGATCAATTCTGTCATTTATAATGGAGGAAGACCGGTTTTAGTGGACTCAAATGAAAATGACTGGAACGTAAATTATGAAGAGATCGAAAACAGGATAACCGAGAGGACAAAAGCCATAATAGTGGTTCACCTGTACGGGCACCCCTGCGATATGGGTAGGATAAAGGAGATTGCAGAAGATCATAACCTCAGAATCATAGAAGATTGTGCAGAGGCAATTGGAGCAGAATACCGTGGGCAAAAAGTTGGCTCCTTTGGGGACATTTCCTGTTTTTCATTCTACGGAAATAAGATCATCACAACAGGTGAGGGTGGAATGTGTTTGACCAAAGATGAGGAAATTACTGAAAAGATCCGCGAGCTCAGAGATCATGGGATGAAACCAAGCAGACGTTACTGGCATGATAAGATCGGCTATAATTACAGAATGACAAACTTACAGGCGGCTCTCGGAGTAGCACAGATGGAAAGAATCGAATCATTTATAGACAGAAAGAGGGAGATAGCGAAAAAATATAACGACAGACTTCGAAATATTGAAGGAATCCAAACTCAGCCGGAAATGTCATGGGCAAAGAATGTATATTGGATGTATTCTATCCTAGTGAATTATCCGTCTGGCAAGGGTAGAGACAGAGTGATAAATGCCTTGGAAGATGCAAATGTGGAAACAAGGCCATTCTTTTATCCCGTGAACATCATGTCCCCTTATACCAGTTACGGAAATGAAAGTGAGTTAAAGATATCTTGCAATCTCTCCAGATCTGGTTTGAATCTGCCGAGTGGAACGAAAATAATGCATAAAGACATTGACATGATTTGCGATTTGATTGGTGAAAGTCTAGAATAAACGCCCGTAATTGTGTTATTTCAGGGAGGCAATGAACTCTGCTGCATTCTTTACGGCTGTTTCTACCATTGTGCTCATGTCGATATCTTCTTCTTGAGGCAAAAATCCCTTCAGGAAATTTTCTATCTCCTCCTCGAATTTTTCCTTGGAGCATAGAATTATGGAATTATTACCATGTGCCTCCTCCCGAAATTCTGGAAAATCAATACATATTACGCGCCTTTTAAACAACTTGGCCATTTCTAGTATTCCAGACTGTCCACCTGGTACATTATATGGCATCAATATTAAATCAGAAGAAATGAATAAATCAAACAGGTCCGATTCCTGCACATAACCTTTTCGTTCAGAAATTACATCTGAATACTTTGCTAGTAACTTTTTATATTCTTCGTAATATCCGGGGAAATGTGTGTTTATCCCACCGCTGATCGTCAATGAAAAATGATATCCTACATTCTGCAGAGACCTGAGTGAGCTCAATGCGAGTCCAAGGTTTTTTTGTGGCCCCCAATACCCATGGAGAAGAATTATTGGTACTTTATTAACTATTCTTTTCTTAAATATAGGTAGCTGCATCAGATTATTTAAATAAAGTGTTGCAACACCATCTATGTAGTCACTTTTTACTACTCCACAAACCAATGCATTTTTTATCTTTTTTAATAGGTCAAGATAGTATTCCAGCTGAGCGTAAACACAAACCCGTTTATATAACCACGATTCTAGCATTCTCACAATTCTTTTTTTTATTTTGTCAAGCGATGAGTTATACCCAAGATTTTCAGAGTCATTGGTAAAGACAGAACCCTGACTTATAAGGACAGTCTTCCGTTTTAAGATTTTCAATGAAATGTATGGAAGAAAGAAGCCCATGAGATTTGACAGATTTCTTCTTCCAAATGCAGTTGGACCAAAATTGAAGATTACGTAATCGAATTTTTTAACCTTTATGGCCTTAATTATTCCATGCATCGAAAGCGTTCTTTCTGGATTATAGCAAGGAACCAGATTTATCTTTTGGGGCATTTTAATTTCCCGATGATTTTCATTTCCAAATGGGCATATAATATCTATCTGCTCAACGTATGGCACTTGAGATAAAAGCAATGCAAAGCTTGTCCCCCATTGGTCATACACTTTTCCATGACCTATTACATTGGCAACAAAAGCTATGTTTATCTTCCTAACGTTATGATTGGATTTATCATTTACATTATTCAACATTGTTACCCACCAGAAGCGAAAATATTCTTCGCAATGCATAGTGTTTAAAAGGTATACTTTCCATTATAAATGTCGCAATTTCATTAGATAAGGGCTTCGTAATTCTTATCATGGCGTAGTACAAAACTGAGCCCACTAATATAGGAACCAAAACGGAAATCAATGTACCGTGCAGGAAAGGAAGGAGGAAAGTTATTGCAAAATACATCACAATAGCGGATACCCATATTTTCACTTCCGAAAGTATTCTGAACCTTGCAATTTTAAGTTTAAATGCTGCGAACGTTACTATGATGAAACTTACCGGATAAACTGAAGAATTTGCTATAGCTGCTCCTACTATTCCTAAATATGGTATTAGTAGAAAAGATAGTAGAATGTTTGAGACTAATGCACATAGAGTAGAGACCATAAAAACTTTGGTAAACCGAACTGAAGATACCGCGCTGTTTATTACTATACGAGGTATGAAAATTGAAGAAACTAATAGTATGATGGTGAGAGGTAAGCTTGCACTGGTGTAGGAATCACCCACTATCAGTATAAGGAACGGTTTGGCAATTGCAGCCAGACCAATTGCAGCTGGAATATAAATAAATGATATCAACACCACCATGAATCCAACATACTTTCTTAGGGATGTAAAATCCCTCTTAGAATAAAAGGCTGAAAACTTAGGTAGAAGCATTGTGCTGAATGGGGAAGCCAGTACTGAAACAGCAGTGGTTGCGGTCAGTGCATAAATGTAAATACCAAGATTAGAAAGATTGGTTAGGTAGGCGAGGATAAACCTGTCGACAAATGTTGAACTCAGAGAGACGAGGGATGAAATAAAGAGGGGAAACGAATAAATAAATAAACTACGCATTAAATTATCTTGTTTCATGTATTCATTGGATATTTTTCTTGTTAATTGATACAGAAAAGTTATTGATATTACTGCTGCAATTGCAGACCCAATAATCCATCCATAAATTACGGAGTAAATTGTTTGTTTGAAAAGCAAAAAGAGAATAGGGAAGCCATATATACACGCAAATCCTATAATCGTAAGAATAGAACTCTGAACAAATTTCTGGGCTCCACTGATCACTGAAGGTATCAACATGAAATAAAGTTCAAGTGATGCGTAGACCCCAAGAAGTTTTACTACCGGTTCGAAAATAATTGAATGAAAGAAAATAATCGAAATCGGTCCTGAAAAGATCCATCCAGAAGCAAAAACGATTATAGAGAGAATAACTATCAATAAAAGTGATATCCTTATAATATATCTTGCACCTGAAAAATCGGATTTTCCAATATAATACGATATATAATGTTGAAAGCCGTAATCAATACCTAGGGAAAATATTACTGTCAAGAAAGAAACTATTGCCCCGGAGAGGGCTATGATTCCGATAGACGCCACAGGCAAAAATCTTGCAATAAGTATATAGAAAAGAGACCCACCCAACAGAAAAGAGAAATTACCAGCATATATGTATAAAGAAGATCTTACATTATTGTCTGGATTTAAAGTAACCAATGGAGTGTGATTATTTTGATGTTAATTAATATTTTTGGAATTCCAGTTGATCAGCTATTTTCATTTAAATTTCACAGAACTCGAGAATGTACTTTGCGGCAACATCGGAACTTTTCGGACAAACCATAGAAACACCACAGAACGAGATGACACCATTCTTTCCAAGAAGTCCTTATGACGAGGAGATCAATCATCCCTCAAATCTATTCAAGTCTCTACCCAAAAGAAAGATAGTCGAGGAGTATCTTGCGAAATATTATTCTGTAAGGAAATAGGCGGAATGCATCTCAGTGCGGTATTTCAACTCTTATGGCATAGGGGAGAACAGCAAGGCACAGTATGACAATGTTGTATGGAGATTTATCACAGATCTGCTGAATGGCAAACCAAAGTAACATTTGGAAATGGAGAGCAGAGCAGGGACTTCATCTATGTGGAGGATGCAACAAGGACACCTCTGCTGGCTATGGAGAGAGGAAAACCCGGAGAATCAAACAGTATAGGAACAGGAACAACAACAAATTTCAACGACATATACAGAATTGTTGCAGAGGAGATGCTCTCAGAAGTTCATGCGGATCACATACCCAACCCACTGAAGAATTACTGGTATTTAACGCAGGCAGACATTTCAAAAGCAAGGAGAAAACTGGGATTTGGGCCAGAATTCGACCTCAGAATCAGAATACGAAGGATGATTGCTGGAACTAAATCCATCTGAATTTTTTATAATAAAGGCTTATTAATTTTTTTGGAATAAGATTTTTAAAGGGGGAATTTCTTATTCTGAAAAAGAGAGTCGATAGAAATCCACCCAAAATCATCGACGAGACCTTGAATTTGCTGCCATCGATGTGCTTGTACCTTACAGGTACCTCTAGCACGCTAATTCCCAATTTTTTAACATAAAAGAATAGTGGAGAATAAAAGAATCCGTTTGTAATAGTGAGTCTGTTAAAAAGTTGTATAGCAAGACTCTTCTCGATGATTTTATAGCCACATTGAGTATCGTTAATATCCAAACCCAAAAGGAACTTCGCATAAAGGTTATATCCTCTGCTTACTAATCTCCTTAACAACGGAATTCTATTCTCTTTTCTTTTATATCTATCAAAATTGATAAATTTATACTCATCGGTCCAATTTAACTGCGAAACAATTGAACCAAAAGGAATTGCGTTATCGGCATCCATTAGGATGATGAATTCACCGGAAGCGATATTTACTGCCCTTTTTATTGCACCGCCCTTCCCATTTCTCCCCCTGTTCTTGATATAGCC
>JAKBRR010000143.1 GCA_021845325.1 Thermoplasmata archaeon | reverse complement strand
CAACTTCCGAAATTCATATCAAAATTTGATATTTTTATTTATCCATCTCCAATGGGATTCAGTTACCTAATGCTTCAAGTTATGGCTGTTGGAATACCAGTTATCGCATCTAATGTGTTTGACAATCCAGAATTTATCGATAATTCTGGGCTCACATGCGAACCAGATGACATCGATTGTTTTGCATCATCTATCTTGAAGATGGTGGACTCTGATGCAACACTTAGTGCCCTTAAGCAAAAATCAATCGAAAGAGCCAAACAATTCTCGCCTGTAAGAATGGCTAAAGAGACTCTTGCTGCTTATTCTAATTTTATTGAAGACCTTAGAACCTATGGATAAAAAAGTCTCAAAACTTCAAGATCCAAATGTTGTTTAGAGCACTTTGCTAAAATAGACTTTCATCGCCAAAGGATTTGATAGAAAGTTGAGAAGTGCAATTGCAGTTTTAGAAAGTTGATAGAACCCCAAGCTCTTTGAGTTCTTCAAGAATTGAAGGGTATCCGTAAATATCAATTTTCTAGGTTTGTCATCTAAAATATCACGAACTATAAGCGAGTCAAATAACTTGTTTTCGATTAAGACTAATATTTCATCATTTCCGCATTCCTTCATGATATCCAACATTGAAGAGTAATTAATGATTCTCTTGTTTAGCCAGTCTCTAAGTCTCATTAGATCTCCGTTAGCCTGTGATTTTGAATGTGAATGTAATCTGTATCTTGTCAACTTTTCAGAATCAATCATAACTTCGTATCCAGCACAAAGCGATGCAAGAAAAACAAACGTGTCAAAGCTGCCTGGTAAAGACTGTATTTTATTCCTCCAACCCTGCAGGATTTGCCTCCTGAATGAAATACAACTATGGTTGAAATCAATTCCTCTGTGAATGAATTTATGAATCTCCTTTGTATTTTTGATAGATAAGGACAAACGTTTGCCTTCATCACGAAAGTCGTAGGATCTGAAAGGAACCGATAATTGTACTCCATTACTGTCTATGACGTCATAATTGTTGTGTAAATACCCTATTTGCTTATCGCTCTCAAATAAACCGTATATCTTCTCAAGTTTGTTTGAGTAAAAAATATCATCATCATCAAGCAAAACAATTATTTCTCCATTACTTGAGTCCAGAGCAATTCCAACTTTATCGGAATATTGCTGCATTTCCGTAACAAGTACGTTAACCCTTCCTTGTTCTTCCCGAGGAATTACTTGTTCGTTACTTACAAGAATAATTTCATAGAGGTCATGATTCAGAGTCTGTGTTAATACAGAATCTAAAGCCTCAATAACATATTCTTTTCTCTTGTGATTAATTAATACAACAGTGATAGGAATAGACATCGATATTTTGAGGATCGAATATTGAATTAAAAATGTTTCTCAGTTGTTCACATTTACTGTCTAACAAGATATATGTAATTTAAAATTATTTGAGTTTGGGCATGAGTTTGCACATTATAGTATCCACAGTAATAACCCAAAAACTGAACGCCTATTAGGGGTTCATTCACTTTAAAGTGATAGGTGATATTTGTCCAAGAATTCCTGGATATAGTGCCGTAATCTATTGTTACGTTATAAAGGTATGATGGAAAACCCAAGGCCGAGCCTCTCAAATAGAGAACCGGTTGATCAGGGGAAACTTTTTCGTCTTGAGCATAAGCCCTCAATGAGAACGTAATCGAATATTTACCAGGTAGCAAGGTCAAGAATGGTCCTCGCCATATGTTTTCAGAATTAGAATCTGTTTGGCTTGGAATGACGCTTTCCAACACATGGGAGTAAGTTGAATCATTAGATGGAACAAGCTGGCCAAACTGCCCAACTTTTAGGTCGGTCGGTCTTATGTTTACTGTATCCTGAAATTGGTTTCCATTTTCTAACGTAGTATTTCCTGTGTATCCTTTCTTGAATAAATATACTGGTCCCGGGGAAGATTGCGAATAAATGAATGACACTATCCCATAAACAGATTCATTAAATAAGTCATTGCACAAGAAATTGGGCAAGTAATAATAGGACGAGTCAACCAATACGTACTCGGGAAGATTGGAATCGTTAAAGGGAAAGTAAGGGGCAAGAGTACTGTTAAATGGAAACCAGTAAAGGGAAAAGGCATTAGCATTATTTGCAATCAATGGAAAGAGATTATCAGATGCCAATATTTGTGATCCGGAAGGAATTTCTGAAACAAGATGCTGGACAGACTGGAATTCTGGGTTAAGGTTGTATTCGAACCAATAGCCGGGATTATTAGATAGAAACTTATCTGCAGTATTAAATGGACTTAATACTATGTTCAGAACAACTAAAAAAAGGACTACGATGGTAAATTTCTTGATCCACCCCCGCCTCCTCTTCCGATTATTAGAAAATTGATAACTTGGATTCTTGTTAATCGTCTTTCTAAAGTACCTGCGAAAGAAAACTAGTATAAGCCAGACGAGGAACACAGTCAAGACTAATGCCAGAGTGTAGTTGAACTTTAAAGCATTAGAGGTTATTGGGGCTAAAAAAGTGAGAAATATGAAATATGCAATAGATGTAAGAAGACAAGCGAAAAATATATACAGCAGAGACGTCGAAACTGTCTTTTCCTCTCCGAAATTGTTCTTCATGCCATATATAAATCCAATGAAAACCGGAGGAACTGCAATAAATGCATATTGGTTTCCAAACCCAGATGAAAAGTTTGAGGCGACTACAAATGTATTTATTAACCAAGGTAAGGACATCAAAAGGTTTTTGGGGTATAATAGAGGCATAAATCCAAGTGAAAAGAAAATTGTTACCCAATAAAAAGTCGTCAGTTCTGCAGACGGAAAAGACAGAGCTGAAGTTGAAAACAAGGAAGTTATATAATACCCAACTGAGGATGGGGTAGCAGGTTGATTTACTAGTAAAGGTATTAGGATAGACTGGATTATTCTAATCAAGACATACATGATGGCCGATAGCAGAATTAGCGCGAACAACCACCGGTTTGTTTTGTTTAAAAAGAACGAACGTAGCCTCCGTACATCCAACCCATTATATTCTACGATGAAAAATAGAGCTAATCCAACCATTAGAAATGGAAATACTTCCAAAGTGCAGCTTCCCACCACGAGCATGACTGCAGCGAAGGAATATTTCTTTTGAAACATAAGAAGGAAAGAGGTAAAAAATTCTACAGGGATAAATGACTCCCAGTGAAAATCATAAAAAATAGCCGAAATTATGGCAAAATTAAGTAAAAATAGTAAGGAAATTAGATATGATTGTCGCCTTGACATACCTATCAATCTAGCTATCAAAACCAGTGGAACTATGGATGCTGATACTACCAGAGATTGAACAAGAAAGAGAGTAATCGGAAATGGAAAGGTTCCGTATAAGTATGATAGTGGAATAGCAATATAAGAACTGTGTATCTCCAGGAATGAGAGAGTTCCTGCGTGAACAAAATTCGCAGATTCATAAAGAAGATACCCGTGACTACCTGTCCATAGCATTTGTTCCATTATACCAAAATCCCAATTTGTTGTGAAAAAATCGTAATATCTCAGCATAGAAAAAAAAGTAAAAAGAATGGTGGAGGATGAAACAATAAAAGTCATAGAAATCTTGTCACGGCGCTTTATGTGCCAGGTTTCGCCAGTCTCCGCCAATCTCATCTTTAACCCCCCGAAAGTCATTGAATTAATTTAACTTATCGTAATGATTTTGGATATCACTAAATATTAATTTTACACTTTTTTCAAACGCTTCAAGTTCGAAATGTAATGACCGCGCTTTGCTGAGATTACTCCAATTGGAATAATATTCTCTATTGTACAACTTGTTCATTTGATCAATCCATGATTTTGTGTTGTTCGGCTCGCACCTTATTGAATTGCCGCCAGTTATTTCGATAAATGGCTCTATGTCTGAAACTATCACTGGTATTCCAAACTGCATAGCTTCAATTATTGGCCTTCCGAACCCGTCATAGAGTGATGGATAAAGCAAAACATCCGTCTCATCGTAAATCTCTCTTATATCTGCTACATTATCTATCACCTTGACATTTCCGTACTTCTTGTGTATCAATTTCATGGTGTGGTTTTTAAGCTTTGATACTAACAAAAATCTGGCGTTATTGTGAATTTTAAACGCCTCTGTGAGCTCTAAGAAGAATTTGATGTTCTTATATTGTCTATCAGTTGCAATATACGTAAAAGTCAAACCCTCCTCACCTAAAATCTCACGTGATCTTTTCATCCTAGATTTTTCTGGAAAAAGATTCAAAGATGGTTCAGGCAGCACGAACGACCATTCTGGTTTCAAACTAAAATTTATGGCTTCGGATTTAGTAAATTCACTAATAAATATCCCCCATTTCAATAGCCGAAGCTTTGGCATTATATACTTGAACATTAACGTCGTACTAAACTTATCTGCATAGTTTGAAAGTGGCCTGAAATCGTGAAATTTAACAATTACATTAGAGAGTTTCCGAAGTGGTGCGACCAAAGTTGGATCAGACAAAAATATCATGTCTGAATCGATGGAATTTAATTTCTTCTTAAGAAATATCAATCGGTTAATCCCATTAGAAATAGTGTAGGACGGTAGCGCAATGCCTGAAATCATGTAGTCACCCAAAAAATACTCAGATTTATTTTTAGTATCCATGATTTGGAACCATTTGACATCGTATCCAATTTTCTTGAGGGTCTTATACAAAGCAAGAGAGCCCTGGGTTATCCCATCATTTATTTTGGAACCATTAATTATAGCTATTGATTTCATTAATGCTCCAATGGTTCAATAAAGATAACAATTCATTGACTGCGTATTCTGTTGTGAACTCCTTTCCCCTTTTTATACATTCTTCCTTTGCAATCCCTGTTGATTCACTTCTCCAAATTTGCAAGGCTTTTTCTATGAATTCTTCTCTAGACTTCACTAACCATCCCGTTATTCCATCCAGTATTGTTTCGCTGGGGCCCTCTTTATCATAAGACAATACAGGCGTTCCACACAGCATTGATTCTATAGGTACGTATCCGAAGGGTTCGTTAGTAAACGGAAAGGCCACAAAATGAGCGCAACTGTATAACTGAACCAACTGATTTTGCGAGACATATCCAAGTAGAGATAATTTATTCTTGAATCTGGACAAATTAAACCCGGGAGGTATTTTTGCCCCAAAAGCCTTCAACTTAATGCCGGATTCTAAGAGCCACTCTAGAGCGATAAGGTCGGTTTCTTTGCCTATGTAGGTCAGAACATATTTTTCTTCTTTTAAAATATTTATAGGCGTGAACTGAGAAAATTCCTTGGAAGTGTAAATCACAGAATCGATTCTGAAGGGATATCCCTTATATCTGGAAGCAACAAAACGCGAGTTTGCAATTACAACCCGCGACAACGATGCCATTCTTGTGACCGACAAGCGACTTCCATTTTCTAACGGCTTTTTAAAAAACTTCAGAAACAGTCTGGAAAGATAATTATTGGAAGCCATA
>JAKBRR010000142.1 GCA_021845325.1 Thermoplasmata archaeon | reverse complement strand
GAAAGCCTGGAACAGGAAGTCTGTGCATGGACTCGAAGACGTAATCGTGACAGGAAAAAGATCAATTGGGGATTTGACCGAAAGAAGGCGGATAAGAAATTGTCAAAATATTATACAGTATTATAATATTGTCATGACACTAGTGTGAACATGTTCCTCATAGCCGAGGAGAAGAAATCTTTTGTGTCCGTCATATTACACAACGGAAGGTTATTTTGTGTCTTCATAATACAATATTAACCACCAACTTTTAAGTTGTCTGCCAGAATAAATAGGCAATCGGAACCGTTTGTATTGTAATAAACTACTGGTCTCCCCCCCCCCTTAAATGGTGAGACAGAGTTGTCTTATAGACCTCATTTCAGTTTGACAAAATTTTGTCAAACAATTCCAAATACCTGTCTGCGCAGTATCTAGGATAAAAATTGTTCATTAGAGGGTCCTGTCCATTAGTATTTAATAGACTGGGATCCTTTAAGATGTCGACAACTATTTTTCCCATCTCATCTATATTCTCTGTAAAGAAAACATTGCTACTAGTAAAGAAATCCTTGAGATGTTTTGAAAATGTCACAACCTTAAGGCCAGCTGCGAGGCAACTCACCATTGAGAGCGAAATTCCGGGATATTTCTGCGGAAAGAGCATGAAATCTGATGCTTTTATGTACTTTGTTAGAAGTTCATGGGGAACCCTTCCTGTCTGTAATATGTTTGGAGCGCCATTTTTGCTTTTTGCACCAACGAGTATTAGAATCAAGCTATCTTCGTATTGCCTAGCGATCGAAATGGCGATTTCCTGTCCGTAACCGTTGGAATCGTTTCCAATCCAAATTGCAATTAACCGGTTTGGATCCAATTCAAGTTCTTTTTTCAAATTTTCTTTTTCCAAGTGAGAGGGTGGTTTAAACGAATCCACGTCAACTGTATTGTATATTAGCTTAACTTCGCTTTCACTTCTGAAGATTTTTAAAATGTTAAAAATCATAGGGTTTTCAGCTACTACATATCTAGAAAATACCAAACTAGGTAAATGCAACAGTGTTGAGATAAAGGCAAGAAAGAGGTTGCCAAAATTCTTAATGGAGAATTTGCCATCTATAGTGTTCCAAACCCTAATAATTGGCAGACCAAAAAATGTTGATACCGTACGTTTGCCAAAGAATATAGGTAAAAACACTCCATTGTTACCATTGGTGTGAATAACATCATAATCTTTTCTGTGCCATAATGTATACGCTAGGACTGCAAAATTATAAACTATTTTGTACCAAAATGATAAGAAAGGGGTTCGTGGTGTCTTTATCTTGAGAAGGTTTACTTTGCGAAAGTTAATTTGATTTTCCCGGAGGATTGGGTCTTCAGAAAAAAGGCAGGTTACCTTATGGCCACTCTCTGAAAATTTAGTAATCAGGTTTAAAACAAAGTCCTCAACTCCTCCAGCACTTGATTCTGGGTCCTTAAAAGAAACTTCAAGTATTCTCAATATCTCACTGCCCTCCGAACCTACCTTGATATCATTTGGAATGTGTTAAATAATAACATCCTTATGTGCACCATGTTCTAAATCTACTGGACAACTCTAATCATTAGGGGATACGCCTTTTCGAGGTTTATATTTTTCAATACCCTGTCCACTACCACCTTACAGATTTTGTATACACTTATGTACACAATTGTCTTCAACTGTTTCATTGTTTACATCGTGCTTATAACCTCGATTATAGACTTATATAGGTTTAGGGGCATACCCCAGTTCTTAGCTACTCGCAAGAACCTCCCATGACCGATCTTGTTAAACTTGCATATCTCCATTCTACAATAGTATACACTTATATTAGATTAACGAAGACTTGTAAGAGGTCAGTCACCTGAAGTTGTCCAGGCTTAGCCATGAATGGAAGTTTTCCTCTCTTTCTGTACAATTCGATAACACTGTAAACCCTTGTGAAGTCTCTTACTGCCCTCCCTGATCGAGATTCCCCCCCGACACTTTCTCGTAGGTGACTATGGTTTTTAGTGCTATCTTCTTACTCTTCAGCGTTCGAGCAACCTTGTAAGACCTGATTCGGGAAGGCGATCATGGTCACATGAAAGCAGTGCCTTCGAATAAGGACGTGGAGTGGATACCAGTATGGACGCATCTTCTGCATCAGACTTCTTCTTTCCAAGATTATGGACGATCCGGAGATGCTCAGTTCTCCTTGCATCCACAAGGTATGTTTTATAACCATTGCATTCCATGAAATGCTTCACCGGCAAGCGATAATTGCCTGTCGGGTTCATGAATACACCTGCAACAGTCTGGCTGTTGTTCCTTTCCACAATCGTCATCTTCTCGAGGACCTGCTGGAACACTTCCCTGCTGTTTCCTATTTCTCTGGACCACAACTTTTTTCAGTTCTCATTTTGAATCTCCACCTCATGCACCATCAGGTGGTGTCAATCCAACTCATAGCATTTATATCGCTTCCTCCCCATATCCAGATAGAGAGGGGAAACTTTCATCATCCCACACACCTGTGACTTTCCCATGGGAAAGAGAATGCCTGTTGGTGACAGAGATCAGGGCAGATTCAATGTCAAGTAGATCCAAACCTGCAGTCAAATTTCACCGATCCTCTCCACACTCCGGTTCGATTCCTGATTAATCACAGATGAATATAAATTTATTACCCTATAGCATTCTATGCCGTGTTTCTGGGTTTCAAGGCAATTACTATACGGTCTTCAGCTGGACTAAATGCTTTACGATTCTCTATTCTATTAAAGCTTTCTTTTACGGCCCAACCCGACTGTTCAAATAAATGCAACAATTCTGAAACGGAATAGAGTTTGATTCTAGAGACAAATTTATCCTTAAATATCAAATCGTCACCTAACTTCTTGTAATATTTGTGAGTGGTTTCCACCACCGACAGATCCTTATTAAAATTATTTTCATTTAAAACAATTAATTGTCCTAAATCTTTATAAGTATTGCTTAACCGGTGTTTGTCTATGAAATCTCTGTGCCACGTTTCGACAATGAGGATCGTGTTCTTGTGAGCTACATTCAGTAGGTCTTTAAAAAAATCAACATCATCTTCATAGGAGGAGTATCCAAAACTTGTCCACCAGTTGAGAATCAGGTCATATTTCCTGTTTCTGAGTATTGACACGAAATTCTTGAAGCTAGCGTTTACTAGTTCCAAGTTTGTCCTTTGCTTATAATTAGTGGCCTTAATCCTGAATTCATCGAGGAATGGAGTTGACAGATCTATACCAGTGACTACCATCCCGTATTTAAGAAGTTCTAGGGAAATCCTTCCAGTTCCACACGGAAAATCGAGGACTGTTCTGGCACTTGGAGAAACTAACTTAAGGTACTCAATAATTCCTTTAGCAGAGGATGCCCCTTCGTCTTTTTTGGCATCAAATTCCATGGAGTACAATTCATGGAGTCTAACAAAGCTTTGAAACCAATTGTCGTCCATAAAAGGGTAATATCAAGTCCTAAATTAATATAACCTTACAGTGTAAGAGGTCAGTCACCTGAAGTTGTCCAGGCTTAGCCCTGAATGGAAGTTTTCCTCTCTTTCTGTACAATTCGATAACACTGTAAACCCTTGTGAAGTCTCTTACTGCCATCTCTGATCGAGATTCCCCCCCCCCCCGACACTTTCTCGTAGGTGACAATGGTTCTTGGTGTTCTTTCTGCCCTGTTGTTGATGGGTTCAACTAGTGTTTAATTGACTAAGTTCCCAATAGTATTTCTCAGTTGTGATCCCTTAACTTCCCTTTTCTTCCAGATGAACGGTTTTGCTTTACTGTTATGTTCATTTACAAACGCTATTATGGCTTCTGAAAGTGCATCAGTACTCCTGAAACTTACCCATTCAACGTTTCACTTGAAGATATGGAGCAGTACATCAGAGATTAATTTATCCAAAGTTTTTTTTTCCAAATGTTTTGGTTCTATTCCGAAATGGCCTTTTTGAAATGCTTATAGGTAGTTTCATAGGTATACTTTTTGAGATATATTATGCCATTTTGAGAGATAAAATTACGAAGGTTCTCATCGCTATGTAGCTTTTCTACTGCTAAAACAATAGCCTCAGAATTACGTATTGGTACTAAGAGGCAATTTAGGCCATCTCTAGTATATTCAGATGTTCCCCCACAATCTGTTATAACACACGCACATCCCATAGCCATGGCCTCCATTGCTACTAAAGATACTCCCTCTACAATTGAAGGGAGAATAAAAATCTCAGAGTCCTCGTAGAGTTTCAAAAGTTCTTCATCACTAGGCCTATAATGATATTCTACCCATTCAGGAACAAGTTCTTTGTTTACATTACCAAAGGCAAGTAACTTTAAACCTTTGTCCTTCTCGTTTAAGAGCTTAAGCGCATCGAGTGCATATGGGAACCCTTTGCTTTCACCTCGTCCAAATAAGGTAAGGATTGAGTTTGGAATTTTCTTTGTATCCTTGTGTTTTAATATAATAGGGTTTACCCCAATTGGAACATATTTTGGATTAGAACTTTGGAAAAGTTGCATTAAAGGAGTATTAGTAACTATTTTATTCAAATGTAAATTGTATGTGTCTTTAGCGCGTTCTGAAAATTTTCCAGAATAGCCTATTAGACTTTCGTCGTGTTGTATAAAATAATACCCGTCAGAACTATGAGTTTTAAGAAAATCCTCAACATAATAGGCGGTTTCCCAGGAGGTAGCTATAATCTTCTTTGTGCCAAGTTTGGTATTTATTGGGTCTCTGATCGTTTTTTGATGGACATCAGAAAGTATGGAGAAATCATAATCAATCCCTCTGAGTTTTCTCAAAGCTGGATTAATAAATTTTTGAAATAATGACGATTCTAAAAATGGAAAGAATAATTTAAACAGCCGGCCAATTTTGTCTTCAGGAATTGATTCTATAAAATGCGGCAAGTATTTCGTGTTACCTCCTGGGGTGATTATAATTACCCTATATCTATCATTTACCAATCTCCTTGATAATTCATAAATTACATCATATCCTCCTGCAGGCCGATTATATGAATAACTGGGCAAAACAAAGCATACGTCGTACATTTGCAATATCCTGTAAAACCTAGCTATAATAAAACATTTCCTTCTATATAGTTTAAATAGGGTGTCTCATGTTTTAACAATCCAGTTTCTAATACTTAAATGTTTGTCTGACGGGTGTCATATTTATCCTATGATGTAATTAATAGTCTATGATGACCGACATCAAAAAAATACTCAAAGGTCCCTGTGAAAACATATCCTCTGTTACAGGCGTGGATGAATATTCAAAGAAAATAGATCTCCTGGAACATACACTCCTTCTGGTAAACGGGGCCATATACCATAAGGACCTGACTGATCTGGCCATGGATAACAGCGTAAGCAAGTCCCAGATCTCCAAACTGGATAGAGGAAGACCTTACCAGGTATTTGTTAAGCTATTTTATGAACTCATGTATCCATACCTGATGGCACACAACTATT
>JAKBRR010000141.1 GCA_021845325.1 Thermoplasmata archaeon | reverse complement strand
TAACCTGGAACTCAAGAGGAGGACGAAAAAGATAGGGGCATTTCCATCAGAACAGTCTCTCCTGAGACTGGTCGTGACAATAATGATGGACATAAATGAGGAATGGATAACAGGGAGAAGATATATGAACATGGAGGAGAATTAGGGAATGTACAGGATCTTTTCGAAATTACAGCAAATCATGTACACTATCGTTTTTCTTCCCAATTATAACAGCTATCAAAGACCTCAGCGTGTAGCCCTCAATTGCTTAAACAACCAGAAGGTTTTTATTTGCATTACCGTAAGAGAATAAATGAAGTTCCTATCTCCAGTAAGGTCAGCCAAAAGATATGCCAGTTTAAGTTTTAGCTTACGATTTAATTCACTTTATCTGAGGAAGTGCTCAGTTTGATAGAGTACGATAGTTTTAAAAAACTCTCACAAGATAGGGGGAGCTCCTTTAATTTATATTTCGTATGGCCTACCTTTTCCAAAAGTGTAAACGAAGCGCTTTCAAGGTTGCCTTCTGAAGTGGTTGGAAATCATTCTTTCAGAATATGGCTCAACGATGACAATAAGCTAACGACAAAAGACATGATGCTTTTTGGAATAGATCTTCTGCTTGAAATAGCCCGAGGTGATGAATATGCTGTTGTATTTGGAGTAATTAACAAGTCATCTTGGAGAGACTTAATTAGAGCCCAACAACTATTAAGGTCACTTGGGTTCAACACGGTTCCAGCTAGGTCCGATTCCCTGTTCCAGTTCTTAATGAAACAGGAAAACTACACAGGTTATCTTCTGAAAGAATACCGTAGTGGGGCAACTAAACTTCAGTCTTACTTCAAGGATGATAATGTTGATGAGGACGGCCGGTTGATATATGAGAGGCTTGAAAACGATTGGAAAGATGGATTAAGACCATACAAGGCAACATTAAGAAAGCCGGGCAGCAGTATTAAAATTCAGATTGACGGCAGGGGCATAATTACTATGCCGATTGTTCCTGAGGACACTGAAGTCCTAAATACATTGATACAAAAGATGATTGAAGACCATCGTATCATAAGAAAGACGGTAAATAGAGCAAAATTGGAAAAACTAGAAATACGCAATCTGCAATTATTTGGCCATAGCAACTTGGTTGTGAAGCTTAGGGTACCAACAAAAGTTTCACACATAGACTCAAATGAAGATTCACTCATGGGGGATGATACAGTTGACAATTTTATTGGTTATTTAGAGGAGTCTGCAGGGGTATATGGAAAGAGCATTGACAAAGAATCTTGTTCATTCAACCTGCTCTATGATGATGCTTATCCAACAAATGAAAGTAAATTCACCTCCTCTTTTTCTGTTGACATCAGACTGGGAAAAATTTTAGTCAGCCCAACATTTCAACCTCAGCTTGAGGATTTATTACATCTTTATTTCGGTATAGATAAGTACTTTCAAATCGAACAGGAGAGTTAATTAAGGTAGATATGACATACAGTGAAGCCCGTGCGGCAAGTGTAAAAGATGCTATTCAACATTCGAAACTAAGATATATTCTTTACAGAGTCTTCACTGACACTAACGCTAAGCATGAATACACCTATCTGACTTCTGACCTTTATACATCGTCCACAGAACTAATGAAAGGTTCTTGGGATTTGACGCTAGGGAACCTCCCCCAACTGAGGGAGGGTAAGTTATCTCCTGTA
Source organism: Thermoplasmata archaeon (assembly GCA_021845325.1). The sequence continues at coordinate 3,827 of JAKBRR010000141.1, read as the reverse complement.
TTTGTAGAAATTAAGTCTTCATTCAATGATAACGAGAAACTTGTAAGGGAAATTACTGAGAAAATACAGAATACTGAGCTACTTATAGAACAAGGGAACGAAAAAGTTATTCTTGAGCAAATAGCAGAGGCAGGACGAGACGGGTTAGAACTTGTGCGAACTAACTTGGAATATGTAATCTTTATTCCAGGGAGCCTTAGTAACAGACTAATTGATTACGTAACCACGACTAAAAAGGATTGGAAAAACAAGACCGGTCTAGTTATCTGGTCCTATGATAGGAAGAACGCGGATGGCGATGTAATTCATATACCGTATCTTCACAGAGCTAATATAAAAGTTTGCAGTCATAAAGAAAAAGCTGAATGCAGTTTATGTCTGTGCATACATGGAAATAGTAAACTGTTAAACTATCTCAAGAACGCGGATGAGCAAGAATTAGAAAAGGGAAGAATAATGCCATCACGTCAAAAATATGTTGATCCTGTGGTAAACATTATCTCTATTCTTAGCGTTGGCAAATTATTCAGAAAATCTGAAAAGAACCTTGGGCAAAGAGATTTAACCAACCGAATGAAGTCATTCTTTCATGAGTTTAGGATTTATCCAACACAAGATGAACTTGATTTCCTCTTTTCCTTAATGTTTATAGGGAAGATTATCCTGAAAACTAAAGGTCCAATAACAACTTATCACTTAAATGGAGATATTTTGAATGCACTTGGAGATGAGTATAAACTTACGGAGGAAGTTATAAACAGGACCGTCAAACATAAATTACCTCAAACGTTCTTAGAACAATTTGGCCGGTAAACCAGTATGATTTTAGTTCTCAATGCTACAACAAAATTGTGAAGTTCTATTTAATTAAAATTGAGCTTTTAATAGTTCAAATAAACTTATAATCAATTGATACATGATACCTCCCGGTCCGTTTCTTCATTCCTTAACGGTCCTTCATAGTAGCTCTTTGAATTTCAGAAAGACACATCAGGATAACGTCTTTGCTCAGTTGTTTATAATCTCCTCTAAAACCAGATTTTGAAAACAGAGCATATGTGTACTTTTCCCCAGGATATTGCTTTCTCAAGGTCTCTGATTTCATCTTTAAAGCTTCAAACACATTAATTGGTACAGGACTGTTTGTCCATTTGCATTCAGCGAAAAGTAATTCTCCACGTACTTGGGAATGTGCGACAATATCGATCTCCTCAACGTCTCTCCCCTTCTTTCCAGATCCACTCTTCCCCCACCACCTGGAAACCGTGTCAAATGACCTACCCAATATACCTTCTAGTATGAGTTCCTTCATGAGGTTCTCAAACTGCTCACCCGCAAAAGTAGGAAAATCCTCCTTTATATTTTCAAGAACTCTATTTTTGTGAGAACTCTCTATTTCGCTTTTATGTGGCAAGACATACCTGAACCAGAACTTCAGATACTGGTCAGATATCCAGTATAACCTTCTCTTAAATTTCTCAGAAGCACCAAATGGCTTTTCAGATATTACAAGATCAAGTGACATTAAGACATCAAGATACTTGGATACCATACTCTTGTCTAGGCCAGTATAACCACATATTTCGGCCAGTGTATGATTTCCGTAGGAAATGGATCTGAGAATCAGCATATAATTCCTCGGTTCCCTGAATTCCGTTCTAAGGAGAAATTCTGCCTCTTCATAGAGTGCTGAGCCTTTTGAAAGCACCTTCTCAGATACATTTTCCCAGAATCCAACCTCAGGATTAAGTTTCAGAAGGTATTCTGGTATGCCGCCAAATACAAAATATGTCTTGCATAAGTCTTCAAATTCATATTCCAAAAATTCAGCCAGATATCTGAATCTCAGAGGTTTCAACTTCAGTTGGCCCGTTCTTCTACCGTAAAGGGGACTTTTATAGGAAAGTACTTCGTTTTCCATTATGCTGATGGATGATCCAGAAAGAATCAACATCACATTCATCTGTCTGAGTATTGTGTCATATATCTTCTGAAAAACCGACGGAATCGTCCTGTTGGCTTCTATAAGATATGGAAATTCATCTATTGCAATTATGATCTTCGATTCTTTTGCTTTTTTCTGAAATGAACTGCTGGAAACCAGAACCGTGAAGAGAGACTGCCAGTTGTCAAAGTTAGCCTTTGAAATGCTGTCATCTTCCAGAAACTTTGACATACTCGATTTGAAGTTGTTTATGTTTTCCCTGTCTCCTTCTGCGGTTGCAAGAAAATAAACTCCCCTGTTGCCAATGAACTTATTGATCAGCTCTGTCTTTCCTACTCTTCTTCTACCGTAAAGAATGAACAGTGAAGCTTCCTTAGATGAGTAAGCACGCTCGAAGATTTCTATCTCTTCGATCCTATTAACAAAGTTTTGTTGAGACATAAGTATTATACTTTATTCACAACGAATATATTAACCTGTCCAGACTGAATGTACTGAGCGAAAAATCTTGAAGTTTTTCCTTAATACAATAAGAGGCTATCAGGATAGCCTGAGTCACCTTTTCGCCTACACGGATGAAACAACTTTGCCTTCCGCTATATGGTATCAGACACCAAAACATTGGTATCGATTAGCACGGTCACTTAATGTTTTCCTCCCATCCCTTCCTTATCTCATTGTCTGCATCCAGAGATGACAGAGTTTCTTTTGTCTGGAAAGTAATACACTCTCTGCGCTTCTGTGCAGATATGATTTTTTTCTGAGACGCTGGTTAATAATCTTTGACATATTTTTGGTGCTTCCTTACTTTTCCATAGATTCCTTGATGATTTCAGCGTAGATTTCATCCTCAGGGTTGGTCGTGGTTTTTACCATGAAGGTTGGTTAAAAAACATATAAACATTTAACGGTTAACTGTCATTGTTACAGTTCAACCCTTCATTTTACAAACATACTATATCTTTGCCTTGAAAGAATATTCTAGATCGTTCACTCAAAGCCTTAATCAAATACCGATCGGTCCACTCTGAATTTTTCTGATTCTGAATGCAAAAAAATGATGAGTTCTTCCACCATATTTTCAGGCAGAAGGGCAAATTGTAAACGCCAGTCAAGATTTGTGCAAAATCAAAACAAGGGCAAGGAACAATGCCATATCAAATGCAGAGTACAGAATGGGAAGATTCCTGCTCGTGTATAGAGGAGAATACACGCCACTGGAATGCCTTTCCATATACCGCAACCGGGATAATATTGAGAAGGCATTCCGCATGCTGAAGACCGATCTGGATATATTCCCCATGAGGATAAGGAAGGAATCAACCACCAGGGGCATGCTGTTCATATTCTTCATATCGCTCATCATACGATCAACGCTCATTAGGGAAATGATCTCATCAGACCTTATGAAAAGATACTCGCTGGAAAAAAAGCCGCTTGAGTTGGAGAAGCTGCATGTTGTTGAGGATGTCAGCAGTAAGTTAACTGAACTGGAGAGGACAAGAAAGCAGAAGGACATCCTTGAGGCACTTGAAAGGGTATCGTGGTGGTAAAAGCAGGGAGATCAGGAAGTAATCTATACGTTTTTAAGAAAATCAGGAAAAAAATTTATATGTTTTACATATGTGTATGTGTGTGTATTGAGGTGTGGTGAATGGGAAGCAAAAACATATCTATTTCGGATGAAGCCTACTTAAGGTTATCAGAGCTAAAGTCAAAAAATGAAAGTTTCACAGAGCTGATTTATAGGCTGACAGATAAAACGAATGTGCTAGACTTAAAGGGCATCATAAGTGAGGATGAGGGAAAATCCTTGGACAAAAATATCATAGATTCAAGGAAACTAAGCAAGGAAAGAATAGATAAAATTGCCAAGGAGTTA
>JAKBRR010000140.1 GCA_021845325.1 Thermoplasmata archaeon | reverse complement strand
AGGTCTATATGTCGTCATAGTGCCATTGCTTTCCTATGTTTATCTCAAGAGTAAGGTTTCCAGAATAGACTGGGCAGCGGTTCTAATAGCCATGATAGGGTTAATAATCCTCTCAGACGGAGTATCCGGATCATCATCAGTGGAATACGGAAATATCTTAACTGTAATTTGTGCCATAGGATATGCTCTTCAGATTGCCTATGTTTCCAAACACTCTTCCCGTATTGACTCCATGAAATTCACTTTTTACCAGATGTTCACCGTAGCAGTATTTTCATTGATAACAATACCAACGTTCACCATATATTATGATCTCTTATCCCCTCTTGTAATATTCACGCTGATCTTCACAGCCATTTTTGCAGGGATCATGGGTTATTTCCTGATTAACCGAGCACTCATTTATGTAAAGCCGGAGAAAGCAGGTGTTGTGCTGGTTACCGAGCCCATTTTCGCTGCTATTTTTTCCTATATTTTAGTAGATGACCAGATAGGGATTTATACAATAATAGGAGGTGCCATAATGATATCAGCCATGTTTATCTCGGTGATCGATGCATATTTGAGATCTAAAAATAATCTGACCCACCCAGTTGTTCCATGAATTATAAACTATCTCTCCCTGGTATGATGATTAACGCTAACAACCATTCCACCCCTGTACGTTGCCATCTCAATTCCGGAAAGCATGGCCCTTCCAACAGCGAGCAGATTGTCGTCCGAATCTACAACAAGAACGTCATTTAACGGGATAATATGAGGATCAAAGTCGATCACAAACTTGCGAAAAACATTGTAACCCCTGGCATTGTATTCAGCACTGTCCTCATTCACAACTACCCTGTTTGCAGGATACTTCACTGTCTGTAGAAGTCTATTTCCACCTTCAATATTCAAACCAAGGAAGCCATCATGGGCTCTCATAGTTGCCAGAAACTTTCCATTTAAGCTAACTGTTCTAATTCGCCCCGTGGCCTTAGATTTTATGATTTCACTTTTATCTGGAAAGACTTGCTTTCCAGTTCCACATCCAAATTGGAAATCACAAAGTGTTCTAATCTTTTCCAGGTCAAAATCTCTTACCCTTTTACTTCTTGAAGCAGGAATTTCAGGAGTATCACATGGTCCGGATTCCATATAATGATCTGTATCGATAACCTGTTCAACAGGGTAAGCTTCTTCCAGTTCAACCGGAACATCAATGCCCATCCAGTTTATGAAATAAGGCAAACTGGATTTTTCATACTGCTCGGTTATGAACATCCCTGAGAGTCTCGAAGGCTGCCATGCCCCATCTGGAACATAATTTTTTTCAAGATTGAATCTGGGATTGTCTGATATGAATTTTTGCAGCCTTACAAAATATGGATTTAATTGCGAACTTTCATCAAAATAATACAATGGTGGTTTTCGATAAAGTTCAAAGAATGGCTCTAGTTTCTCTCTATACTTTAGTATGTTCCTGAAAGCAGCAAATAGAGCAGGGTGAGCTCTTGATTTTTCCTCAACGTACTGCCAGAGTGTCTGTTCATAGATCCGTTCTCTTATCTCCCTTAATTCCATGAAAATAGTAAACAGGTTATGATGAGCCAGAACTCTGGTTCTTTCCTCCAGGGGGGACTCTTTCAATTCCTTTGCTGTATATTTACCATAAATGGGACTCCACATTGGAAACTCCATTATCTCCTTCAAATCCCTTGTTCCTTCCTGGAATAGTAATCTTCCATCCCTTGCGTATTTTACATATGAAGCAGAATCAAATATATCGACTCCCAGCAATACCGCCATGCCCATGAACATTGGATGCCCTCCTCCAAAGAGATGTATGGGTTTGTCAAAAGACGCATTGAGTTTTGAATTTATGATTATTTCGCATAGCTTACCGTAACGGTATTGTTCCAGAAGAGGAACTACTCCACCTATGGGAAGATAACCTGCACCTGTTCCGGACATAAGCTTTGCACTTTTTTCCCTGAGATCGTTGTATATTGAACCCTGTATTGGCCCGGCAAGAATGGTCTTCCTTTCTCCAGATATCTCATTCATTCGCCTGTATGTTTCATTTACAGCTGCTTCTGCCCTTTCATGTGTATCTTCGGGAACTGAAAATATATCTAGAATAGTAGATATATCGCTTCCTATTTTCTCCTGGAAATCCACAATTTCAGTGTTTCCATATTCTATATCCCCATAAACATAACTCTGAAATGTCCCGGAATCTGTCATTATTGGACCGTTGAATCCCATTAAGTCATGAAGACCTTTTTCAATAGCATGAGTCCTGAGATCATCATTTCTTCTTATGATGTAACTATTTGTTATGATTGCTTCCATTCCCATTTTTTTCATTTCTTCGATGGAAATAGTGCGAATATTTGGATTTATTACAGGCATTATGGTTGGTGTCGAAATGGTTCCGTGTTGCGTGGAAAATTTTCCTACCCTGGCCAGACCCTCTCTGTGAATAAGATCCATTTCAATGACCTTTATAATAGTAATTGCCAGTATATTTTTGCTCTCGGTCCAGGCTGCTGTTCAATTTATTTATACGTGGTCTTTTCGTATTATGGTCTCTTCTAAATGTTATGTTTGCCATCTTAAGGAAAGTATTCATTCCGTCTTCCATTTTCATTGGACCCATTGTATAGCCTTTCCTGCCGGGTTCCCCACCAAACACCATCATGGAATCTGAGATTAGATCAATAAAATACACATCATGGTCAACAACAAGAGCACTTTTTCTGTTTGATTCCATTATTTTTCGTATTACCCTGGCGCAGATCATCCTGTATGTGCTATCCAGATTGGCAGAAGGTTCGTCCATGAGATAAAGGTCAGCATCGGTGGCAAGAGTTATTGCAATGGAAAGTCTTTGAAGTTCACCACCGGACAGGGATGAAACGCTCTGTTCCATCAGTGAGTCAATTTCCAGTGGCTTAAACAGTTCAACCTTAAGAAAAGAATCATCGAACCTTTCCTTAACTGTGGCATATATAAGTTCAGATACACTTCCTTCATATTCAGTGCTAATATATTGTGGCTTATAGGCTATTCTTACCCTGGGCTCAACAATTGCATCCTTTGCTTCTGTTACACCTGCCAGTACTTTTACAAATGTAGTTTTCCCTAAGGCGTTTGCGCCAAGTACGCCAATGACTGAGCTTGTCTCAATACTTCCTTCCTTTGCTTCCAGAGTGAAATCGCCCAAATTTATGGTGAAATTGTTCCATCTTACAAGTTCCGGAGAAACCTGTGTTCTGACAAAACCTTTTTCATCAAAATCTATGCTATATGGTCTTATCCTGACGTTTTCCTCCTGAAGATAACCTGACAGAAATTCATTGATTGCCTTGCTGGAAGATTTCTGTTTTACGGTAACTCCATATCCTCCGGATTGACCATATACCAGATGAACTGAGTCAGCAATCCAGTCCAGTATGGCAAGATCATGCTCAACAACGAATACTGTCTTCTTCTTTGCCATTTCCTGAATCTTTATTGCAATGTTCAAACGCTCGGAAATATCTAGATATGAAGTCATTTCATCGATGAGTAGAATGTCTGCATCCTTGAGAAATGCCGTTCCAATAGCAAGTTTCTGCAATTCTCCGCCAGAGGCGGATTTGACATCCTTTGAAAGTGAGTTGGTCAAATTGAGATCCTGAACGACTTCATCCAGCTTTCCGGATATATTTGCCTTTTCAAGGATTTCTCTTATGGTTCCCTTTGCTATTCTTGGTATCTGATCCACGAACTGGCTTTTGAGAACTGTCTTTCTTTTTCCATCATATATATCTCTAAAATATTGACCTAGAATTGATTTTGAATATCTTTCTATAACCTTATCCTTGTCAGGTTTCGATTCATAATCTCCAAAATTGGGAACAACCAATCCTGATAATATATTCATGGTTGTGGTCTTTCCCATTCCATTTGAGCCAAGGATGGCTGTTACCGCATTCTTTTCAGGCATCGGCATGGAATAGAGGCGGAATGAATTTAGACCGTACTGGTGGATTATATCCCTGTTTAGTTCATCTGGAATACCTATAATTTTTATTGCGCCAAATGGGCATCTTTTAGGGCATATTCCACATCCTATACACAGGGATTCGGTAATAATTGGCTGTGTGTCCGGACCCGGAAAATCTATTGTCTTTATTCCACTCCTCACAGGTGGGCAATAATATTGACACTCCCGATGGCATTTCTTAGGATGGCATTTCTCATGGTCCAAAATTGCAATATGCATCTGTATTCCTAATTAGGCTTCCAGTACTCGTCCGGGATCTCCTGATATATGGAAAATTCAGTATCTGCGATGAGTTCTCTTTCATCTATCTTCATATTTGAAAGCTCAATTATTTTTTTTACATTAAGAATCCAGTAATGAATTCTCCACTCTCTGCCATCGAAAAGAGTGGTTTCTTCTCTCTCTGTTTGCAGAACACCAATATCTTCCATGGTGTAGAACGCATCCCTATCCTCAGGCTCAAGCATATTATCAATGACTCTATCATTGTATCCAAAGAAATTTATGAGATGCTCTGCAGCTTCCATAGATTCCTCTGCAACCATTCTTCTGTGCTGAAGGCTGAGACCTTTGCTTATAGCCGTAGAAAGCTCATGTATATCTGTGTAACTCCTTATGGGTGTTACCTGAATCTTTAACTTAGAATTATCTGTTGCCATGATTACTCCTTTTGAAACTTGATAGGACATAGGTATCGTAAGAAAGCTAATAATGTTATTGGAAACTAAAATTTTTTCGTTTTTAACCATCTGTGAAAACTTTAATTTTCAAAGAGTATTCAATATGGTGGACCAATTTCTTTTTCCGGTTTCCAAAGTTAAGGATATTAAGGATCCATATGCAAGATTCAAGATATTTAATGAAGAAAGAGCTGAAACTAACGAGAAATCAGCGTCAAAAATAAGAATCGGCAATGATTATTTATATGGGTATGAAAAGAAGCTGTATAGAGAAGACCTTGAGAGAGAACTGATTCAGTCAAAATTTCACAATTTCTCCAGGGATTTTTCGTTTAAAATATTCAAAAAACTGACGGATCGATTTAATTTTCCAAAGCTTATGGGTATTGCAAACATAACCCCGGATTCATTCTATCCTGAATCAAGATTTACAAAATTAGATGAGTTGAACAGACTCTACCTGTGCAAACCGGACATAATAGATGCAGGTGGTGAGAGTACAAGACCTGGTGCAGAAACGGTAAACCCAAAAGATGAGCAGAATAGATTGAAGTTTTTCTTTGACAATCTTCCAGAGAATGATATTGAAATCTCACTTGATACCCGTAACACTTCAACTGCCAAAATGTTCTCTCAGAAGATTGACTACATTAATGATATATCCGGATTTTCTTCCAGCAGGATGATAGACATTGCCAGGACTGGTAAAAAGAAGTGTATTGTCATGCATATGCGTGGAACACCTGAAACAATGAACAGTCTTGTTGATTATGATGATCTAATTGCAGAAATTAATATGTTCTTTTTCGAAAGAGTTGGATCAATACTT
>JAKBRR010000139.1 GCA_021845325.1 Thermoplasmata archaeon | reverse complement strand
AGCTACCAATCAGGAGAGAATCTCTGCCACTTGAGATACTGAGACAGGTAGACCTGGATTCCTACAGGATTGAACTGATCAATCAGGGAGAGATCAGGCTCAAGGATTCTGAGAAAACTCTTGCACCAAAGCAGAGCCTTGAATATCGCTATCCTGAGGAAGAGGAGGAACCACTTTCCAGGATAATCGAAGAGATGAATGATCGCTATGGCACGGAATTCAGCGACTCAGACAAGGTAATACTCCTTAGATTGAAGAACAGCCTTGAAACAAATCAGGATCTCAAGACAAGTGCAAAAATCAACAGCCAGGAGAATTTCAAGCTGTCCTTCAGACACATGTTCGATGAGGTCCTTCTTTCATTCATTGCTGATCATTTCGCATTTTATAAGAAGGTAAATGACAACAAGAATCTGAAGAAGGATCTCGTTGACAACTTATTCACTATGGTGTACAAGGGCTTGAAGGAAGATCCTGATTAACAAGATAAGAACTAAAAAACGATAAATAAATCTATATTTACTCTCATTACTATTTATGGCATTTGATAATTTGAAGGATTTTGCTGATATGCTAAATTTCAAAGCATTTAGCATCAGCACAAAATGGAATGATGTTAAGACCTCTGACCACTTTTATGAATACCCTAACTACGACTATTTTCCCATACTCAAAGGTGGGATTCTTGTCGGCATGGTCTTCTGGAATCAAGTAGGTTCCAAGGAAGAGATCGAACTCTGTGATAGCACTTTTTTGCAAGAGGACGCCGATATATTGGATGTGATCGATGGGTTTAAAATAAATTACAAAAATGCTAGAGAGAAAGATAAGGCTGGATTCTTGATTCTTGGTGGTAAAGAGGAGCCTTTAGGAATGCTAACTTTTGCTGACCTGAATAGTGAAGAAGTATCTGCACTGGTCTGGAGAATAATTAAAAGTGTCGAAATTGCCCTCGAAAAGAACATTGGTGAAATAACGTATGACATGATAGTCAATTCATTAGATTTAGGAAAGGCTGAGAGAATAAGAAAGTGGGTTGAAGAGAACCAAGATAATAGACTGGATCTAGGGTTTGTAAATTACCTTTCTTTGAGTGACATCAAGAAAGTTGTAAAAAAGTGGAAAGGGTGTTTCCCAGAAATGTGACGGATCACAAACGGACATTTGACAGGGAAGATTATAAAGTTGAGAAATAAGGTTTCTCATCACAGAGTTGGTAAGAGTCTGCTTACAAACAGAGAAGGAATATACGAATTGCATGAATCCTTGAAAGATCTTGATTTTCTCTATGCAAATATAAGTGGGAAAACTAATAGAAAATGATGACCTCTTTTATCAAAGTTCTAAAGGCCATGGCTAATTACATCTTTCAAGCACCTTAAGTTTATACTCACGTCGATGCTCACTTGCATTACACTGGATTCAAAAGTGTCAATACTATATCTCCAACTTCACAAAAATTTAGGCTATAATTAACTTTATAGCTGCCAAGCGTCTCATGCCTGATCTATCAGAAAGCTATTAGTGATATTGTGACTCTCTCCCCCACACTTACAAGTTCTGAGATAAAACTGTACATTATTTTTTTATCATGAAGGATCACTTAATAAAATAGATCAAGCCTCCATTGTGTGCAAGTCTCTTTTATCGCCTCTTAATCCCATTAGTAATCTTCCGAGTTCTACAAGCCTATGAAGAATTATAATTGCCACCATTTTAGTCGTTTCTGTATCAGATAAATGCTCCTCATGTAAGATATCCCCTACTATTTCTTCAAATTCAGTTTCAAACATTTTGTGCGATTCTGTTTCCCTTTCTAATAATGTTTTGTAGATGTACACGGACAAAGTCGATAATCCACTTTTGCCATATATTTCTTGTAATCTGATATCAATTGTCTTATTGTTGAGTAAATCGTTTAACTTTGAATTTCTAACTCTATAGATCAGACCCTTTTCTTGCAACTTTTTCCGAATTATCTGATAAAGTGATACACTCCTGTCCAGTAGAGTAACCATCATCTTATGCATAGCAAGATTTTCTTCGCCCCGGTTTCTTAATGTAGCAACTATTTCGAGCATTTGACTCCTGCTAAAATTTTCGGACATTATTGTCCTAATTGCGTAGATTGGATCATCTTCATGAATTTCCTCCAAAGAAATTGTGCCTCTTCCTAATTGCTTGAAGAACCTGTTTGAAGGGAATATTCTAATGAGATTGGCGGAGTATGTACCTTTTCCCACTTCCCCATTCTGATTGTCGACCACCAGGAAATTCTCTACAGCCTGTTCATAAGCTTCTCTGAAAAAAGCTGCAAAATCTTCAAAAGGCATCCTAAACGGGACTAGACCTACCCTAACAGATCTACCCATTATCGTCTTTAAGGAATCGTCAGTTGGTTTTAGGAGTAATTTGTTGTAACCAGTCAACCCTCTTTGCTCCCTGATTGACTCGAGTGCTTCTGGTAGGTATGTATCTATTACTTGAGATATGACTTTCTCATTATATCCCCCCTTGCTCGTTATCATGTAAGCAGAAACTAATTGCATATTCAGTGAGTCCATGAATAACCTGTCTGGGAGTTCCAAGTCCAAGAAATCCCTAAAAAAGGAAGATTCCCCGATGTCCTCCAAGGTTGCGTTCAGTTCAGTTAGCATCCCAGACTTATGGAGGTTTTCATCTATAGAAGCAAAATCCTCAGAGTATAGTTTACTAAGACCAACTGGTATACGCCCATCTTTCAATTCACGAGCAAATCTGTATCTCTTATCTTCGTCCTTTATCGAACTTACATCATATTCTTCTATTACCTGGATCATTCGTTTTGGCTTATTCAGAATACCGGAATCATACTCATCAAAGCTTTTTGTATAAAGATATAAGATGTTGGTTGCCGTATCACTCTCCCAAGCACGCGTGCATGCCCATTGTCGCACCCTGCCTTTATTATTTACTTGATACAGGGCGTTCATGGATTTCTCGATATCCGATTCTCCAACCTCCATGAAACGGTCTTGAAAATTTCCTTTTAGGCAGTAATGCATTAATTTTTCCTGCAATTCTTCGAAAGTTTTGTCAATATCATCAATAAACAGGTCGGATAGTGTACTAAAATTATCCGCTGACAAGTGCCTATCAAATTCCGTACTGATAAACTGAAGCATCTGGACATAATCCTGATACACTTCGTTTAGCCAGTAGTGTATCTTTACCAATTCATCCTGGACAAATTCCCGCTTTCTATCAAGGATGAATGAAAGACTTTCAACTTGGAGAGACTTATCAACCTCTTTGAGCATGGGTACAACTCTTCTTTCGATAAAGAACAATGACAGATCTTCGAGCAGATTCTTCTCAATTATTTCGGACAAAACAAGGTTGGAATTTTTCGTATCATTCAAGTAACTATAATAGAATAACAGAGAATACATTTGTTTGATACCAAGTTGGCTCTCCAGGTAGATAGATATTTCTTCTATTCTGAATGAGGGTGGAATCCAAGAATCGTACTCATCAAAATCAAAATTGTCCATCTGGATTCCTCGGCTTTTTAGAGATGAGACAGAAAGCCTCTTATTGTTACTTAGTTCTGTTAACAAGGAAGTTACAGTTTCACCAATCTCGATCAAACTAAAAGAATTGCCATTCTGTAACTCGGGGGCCAATAGATCAATTAGTCTCTGAACTTGCCTCTTGTCCTTTCTGAATTTCTCGGGAATCTCAAGTAACGCATTTCTTATCAACAAGGAAATCAAACTCTTTATGATGTTCAACTCCCGTCGAATAATATACCACGATTCACGATCTCCTAACAAATCATTGTAATCTGAAAGCAAAAGCTTCAGAATGGGTGGTGAAAGTTTAAGAATTGACCCAAAAGATCCCAAAGCTTCAGCTTTCCAAGATTCTTTAATTATAGACTTAGGCATAAAGTTGGTAACTTTTTCTATTATGCTTTGACTGTTTGGGAACTTATATTCCTCAATTAGTTTAAGTAGGTCAGACTTAAGCTTTCTTAGGTCCTTAAAAACTTCCTCATAATACTTTCTGAACGACTCTAGAGTTATATCGGTTATTTGGTCATTTTTTATAGCTTGCTGTAATGATTTAATTTCGTTTGTATCTACTACTGATCTTTCCGACTCCAGAAGTCCAGTCAATACTAAGTGCTTCAAAAGAACTGCAAATAGTTCTTCGTCTTCGATAATAGAATTCCAGGTATTTCTAAGATTCTTATAGTCGAACTTGTAATCATAGTAACAAAGCCTCACGAGAGTTGGCTTTGTTCCTATCTGCTCAGCAATATCTTCACTTGCTTTGTCTAGCCAATTCTGTTCCAAGTTGAATGGATCATTGAATTCCACTAGATATTCTCCTATATCCCGCGGAATCTCAAATTTATATCTCTTCAAGGAATTGAATAGGGTCGTTGAAAATTCTTTGATGAGTCTGTCTTTTTCTTCCTCGTTGTAAATCTTGTCGATACCCGGAACGTAGTTTCTGATCTTAGCTAGAACTCCATCGAATCTTGTAGTTGTCCTCTTCTTGACATTTCTAACTTCTTCCGAATAGAACTCTAACCTTTGATTCCTAGGAGATTTTGATATGAAATTCCTCTGGTACGCATAATAGATGGCATATACTCCAACTACTTCTCCAACTAGTAGAACAACAGGGTCAAGAACGTTTGCAATACTTGAGGGCACAAATTCTGAAGTGATTGAAAAGAGGCTGTTTGTTGAGTATAAGCTCAAAGAAGTTGCAACAAAAATAACAAAATAAAGGATGAATTTATGGGATACTCTTTTCAAGTGATCTTTTTCTTGGTACAGTTCTGAAATTGAAGTAACGATATCTTTTTCGAAGTTTGAGATTTCATCAACAATTTCTTTCTCAAGTCTTCTTCTTTCCCTCTTGCTAGGAGTGTCTTCATAGGGATTGATCATCTTTCCAGCAGTTTCAGTTTCGTTATCGTTTTCCAAATAAATCTTATCATAGAAATATTGCCTAGTATTAATAAATCTTCTTATCAGGTGATAGTGTACATGAATTACCGTAATTTCTAAAAGTTCCTGTACAGCTCTAAATTGCCCCCATGTTCATATATCTTCTTCCGGTTATCCACTCTTCATTTATGTCCGTCATTATTGACCCGACAATCCTTAACAGTGACTGTTCTGATAGAAATGTACCTATCTTGTATATTCTTTTTAGCCAAATCTGATACCTGATCTGGCTAGGGATACGCGACCCCGATCTTGGGGGAAATCCCCGTGAAGAAGCTTACGTTTCCCTTCCCAATGAGGTAAATACCAAAGTCAACTCCAATATACTTGAAATTCTAAGCTCCTGGTTAAGTATTTTACATCTCCTCATATTTTCCTGAACCAGAGTGGATGATTGTTTCTGTCATATTTCCCGAAATTAAGTTTCAATGCACGAAGTATCTCATTCACAGTAAAGACAAAAAAGTAAATGTATTGCCAGTGAATCAATCTTAACCTGAAATGAATGCACCTTACGATTTCTGGAACCAGGTGGTGACGGATGTCCTTGTTGAAAAGAAAGCCACCATT
>JAKBRR010000138.1 GCA_021845325.1 Thermoplasmata archaeon | reverse complement strand
ATCCTTAGAATAAACGCCGTCCACTGAGGTTCCATTTATAAATTCTCCAATACCGGATGCCTCGGCAAGAAGCATTGCAACCGTATCAGTTGTGTGTCCTGGAATGGTTCCTCCCATTACCACAAACTTTCTGTTTTTCCATGCTGATAACGCTTCATCTATTGATTCAGGAATTACATTTTCAACATCTTTTAGAAGATTTACAATTAATTCGGCATTAAGCCGTGTAGCTTTAATTCCAATGCGATCGAGAAAATAATTGTTAATTCCCTCACTTCTGAGAGGTTCAATGTATCCCCTTGCCAGTGAACCACCACCTACTACGATGCCGCATTTTGAAAGTGATGGCATCCCTTCAATCGCCTTTACAAACGCTTTAATGAAATCTATATTTACGGCATTTGAAGAAACAACAGATCCACCTAATGAGATAACAACTTTTTCCATGATACGCAATTTCATCAAGGTTATATATTATTATAAATTTTCTTTCCAATGCCTACTGATGAGAAACAGCTCAGAAAATACGAATTCAAAAAAGCCCTTGAAGAACTTTCAAATCTCAAGGGAAGAGGAACTGAGCTTGTTTCTCTATATATCCCGCCTGACAAACAGATATGGGATGTAGTTCAATATCTTAGAGAAGAATATTCTACATCTTCCAATATAAAGTCAAAATCAACAAGAAAGAACGTGCTGGCTGCAATAGAATCAATAATGTCCCGGTTAAAATCGTATAAAATGACTCCTCCAACAGGTCTTGTTTTATTTGTTGGTCATGTAGCCACAAGAGGCGACCAGACTACAATGTATGCCCAGATAATTGAGCCTCCGGAGCCTTTTCAAACGTTTATTTACAAGTGTGATTCACAATTTTACCTGGACCCGCTTCTCAGTCAGTTAAAGACAAAGGAAATTTATGGTCTGATTGTCATAGACAGAAAAGAAGCCACCATAGGATTTCTCAATGGAACAAATATTGTACCAGTGACAAACGAACAGTCACTGGTTCCAAGCAAGCACCATCAGGGAGGGCAATCTTCGAGAAGATATGAAAGGCTTATTGAAATAGCAGCTCATGATTATTTTAAAAAAATAGGAGATATATGTAATAATACTTTTGTTCCCATTATAAAGGATATTAGAGCCATATTTATTGGGGGTCCAGGAGCAACCAAGAATTACTTCTTTGAAAAGGATTACCTGAGAAATGAGATAAAGAACAAGGTTGAGGAACTCTACGACGTTGGTTATACCGATGAATCAGGTTTAAGAGAACTTGTTGAAAGAGCCGCAGAAACAATGAAAGACATGGATATCGCAAGGGAAAAAGACCTCGTGACTAAATTCCTCATGGAGATTAAGAAGTCAGAGGGAGGCCTTGGAATCTATGGCGAAAATCAGGTCAAGGAGGCACTTGAGAGAAAGGCCATTGACATCCTTCTAATTTCAGACGGAATCAGAAGCACAAGATATTATTATAAATGCCCATCCTGCGGTTTTGCCAAGGACTATGATAAATGGCTCGATGATGTTACCTGCCCCAACTGCGGAGCTGCAATGGATCTTGACCATGAAGAAGATCTGGTAAAAAATCTCTACGAATTAGCTGAGGCCTCTGGAGCAAGGGTGGAGATAATTGGAGAAGACAGCGATGAAGGGAAGTTATTAAAGAAAGCCTTCAGCGGTCTCGCTGGAATACTTCGATATGTTCCACAAAGAGCAAATTCCCAGTGAAAATGAAAACCGGTCATATTCATTTGCCGAATTTTTATATTATATGAGAATCTAAAAATGATTCCCAATGAAAATTATAATGTTATTGTTTGTCTTCAGTCCAATCTGGGAACTCTCTGTAATTCAATTACAAAAACATCCTTACCCATTTTGACATATTCGTACGGTACTACATATCTTCCCTTCACATCCTTTTTAAAATTGGTTATTTTTTCTCCTGTAGGGTTTATCAGTAATTCAAAAATCTCACCTGTCTGATCATTTACAATGATATCATCAAGTCTTCCTATCATGGTTCCTTCACTGGTGACCAGTGGCATATCCATTAATCTCGTAGCAAATTTTTTGTTCACGGATCACCATGTTTTATACAATTAATATTTTTACCTTAAAAAGTTATGAGACATGCTTAAATCAGTCAACCCATAAGATGACACATTTCTGCTCAAAAGGTTGTAAATTCTCAATTAATAAAGAATTAAATATTGATTTGGAATAAAACTTAATGGCAGTCAAAGTTGAAAAGTATGTTATAAATATGGATTTTAGCCAGGGAGAAAGCGGATATTCAGGAAATGAAATAATAACGCTATCCAACGATTCACAAATGATTGAAATGGATTCAAAGGGAATAGATATTTTGAGTCTCAAGATAAATGATGTAGCCGCAAAATTCCAATACAGCGATGACAAAAAAAAGCTCATCATTAACGGGACTGAATCTGGGAGCCTTAAGATAGAAATAGATTTCAGGAGATCGTATTCTGAAAGTCTTGCAGGGCTTTACCTGGCAGGACAGGGGAGCAAAAGGATTATAACAACCCAATTTGAATCAACAGATGCCTCTCTGGCCTTCCCATGTTTTGATCGCCCGGATGCCAAGGCAGTATTTGAAATATCCATGAAAGTACCCGGTGACAGAGAAGCCATAGGGAACATGCCCATTAAGTCAGTAAAAAAGGACGGCGAATACAACGTCGTTGAATTCCTGCCCACACCTGTAATGTCCACTTACCTGCTTTATATGGGTGTCGGTAAGTTCAAGACAAAATCTGTCAAATATAAAAACATAGAAATAACACTTGCAATACCCGGAGAGGAACTTACAAGCAATGATTTTCCACTGGAAATCGCATCAAAGTGCCTTGAATTCTATGAGAATTATTTTGGAATTCCCTTCGAATTACCAAAGGTACACCTTATTTCGGTACCTGATTTCGCTGCGGGAGCAATGGAAAATTGGGGAGCAATTACCTTCAGAGAGGAAGCTCTTGTATGTAATGATAACACAGACCTTGATTCAAGAATAAACATAGGAGTTACCATAGCTCATGAACTGGCACATCAATGGTTCGGAAACCTTGTGACAATGAAATGGTGGAATGATCTGTGGCTAAACGAAAGTTTCGCAACTTTCATGGAAATGCTGTGTCTGAATACGATTCATCCTGAGTATGATGTTATTAAATCAACATATCTGTCGCAAACGGTTTCATCAATGACAAGTGATTCCCTTAAAAGCACACACCCCATAAATGCAAAGGTAGACAGCCCAGACGACATCCAGCAGATTTTTGATGAAATAAGTTATGGGAAAGGTGGAAGTATACTCAGAATGATCCATAATTATGTTGGGGATGATAACTTTAGAAAAGGGGTATCTGCATATTTGAATAAATTCAAGTATGGTAATGCTGAAGGTTCTGATCTATGGAATTCCATAGGAGAAGTTTCTAAGTTACCAGTGGGTGATATAATGTCCGACTGGATAAATCAGCCAGGGCTACCGGCAATCAGGGTAACACCATCCGGAAAGAAGCTTAAACTGGAACAGAGGAGATATTTCATGAATGACCAGCATTCAGACCTGGTATGGAGGATACCATTATCAGTTAAGGGAGTCAAGGGAACCAAAAATATACTTATGGATGAAAAATCAATGGAGATTAATGTGGGCGACTACGTGAAATTAAATTCAGATGGAAACGGGTTCTTCAGAGTCATTTATGAGGAGGAGTTTTACACGAATTTAAAGGATAAAGTACAATTTTTCTCAGATATTGACAGGGCTGAAATAGTAAACGACGCATACTCTCTTCTTTTATCAGGCAAGATGACCGTTGATAAATATTTCAGGATATTGAATGACCTGATACCTGGAGTTACAACACCGGTTATAACTCTGGTTCAGAGGAATCTGGATAATGCCATGTCAATTCTCTTCGACAGGGAAAACTTCCGCTCGAAAGCAACAGGTCTGCTGAAAACCATTTTAAAAGAACTTGGAGAAAAGTCCCAGGATGAAGAATCTCTGAGATCCATAACCAGAGAAAAAATAAAGGAAACTCTAGCTCTATACGATCATGATTTCGCTGCGTCCAACGCGGTCCATTTCGGTGAATATTTTGACTCTCCGCCAGAAGGGAGGCAGGCTCTTGCATTATCAAAAGCCACAACATCGGATAACATTGAGGATCTAAAAATAACCTACTCAAAGGCAAAGGATGATACTGACAGGAACAAACTCATAATTGCAATGGGATCAATGAAAGGAAAGAAGAATCACAAGGCACTGATGAAAATGGTTATGAAAGGTGAAATTAAAAGACAGGATTCACCATGGGCTGTCATTTCACTCATAAGGAATCCAGATTCAAGAAAATTTATGCTTGGTATATTTAAATATGTTATAAGTGCGATCAGAAAAGAGTTTGCCGGAACCGGTTTCGGGTCACAGGCGATGCAGATTTCCATACCTCTTCTGGGGATCGTTAATGAAAAGAAGACCAGAAAACTTGCATCACTGCTCAATGGCCCGGATGTTTCCATGGGAGTATCAAAAGGTCTGGAAATGCTTGATATCTATGTGAACTTCAGGAAATATAATTAATCGGATTCAAACATTTTTTTCTGATTAAATATATTGCCATATTTTATCCTGCCACAGGTCGTAGGATTCTTCAATTTCTTTTATTGGAATTTTCTTTATTGATCCTTCCTTGAGCAGTTTATTATATCTGGTCATAACCTCATTATAACTCAACCTGGAAATCGTATCAAAATGATCCTGTATTTTTTTCATGTTATGAGGATGAAATCCATTTATCTTTGGTCCGGTATATAGAATCTTGAAAAATTTCTTATCCTCAAGTTTTACCTTGAAAATCCTCCAGTCTATATTGAATTCCTTACTCATATCGTGCCCAGTCAAATCCGCAAGAGCCTGAACCAGATCCTGATCTTCGCTACCTGAAGCAACTTGAAAAGAGATGTCTAAACCTTTATCCATGGGCTTGAATGGAAAACAAAATATATCAATATTATGAAAGTGAAAGTTACTGGTATAAACCAGAAACTTCTACATCTTTTCTCTTTTCCCTCATGCTCTTTCCCATGTTGGAACTAATGGTGTTATAGAATTTCAAAACCTCCTCATCAACAGAGGGTTTTATTGCATTCATTGCATCCATGAAATCAGCCTGGGTAACCTTTGTTGCATTGGGATCTTTTCTATAGGCAATCATTCCAGCCTCTCTCACGAGATTTTCAAGATCTGCCCCCACATACCCTTCTCCAATGTTTGCAAGTTTCTTCAGATCAACGTCGGAAGCAAGGGGCATATTCTTGGTATGTACCTTGAGAATCTTCAATCTTCCCTCAGCGTCAGGTGGCGGTATGTAAATCATCTTGTCAAATCTTCCTGCTCTCAGAAGGGCACTATCCAGAATATCCGGCCTGTTTGAAGCGCCTACCACGACTACTCCCTGCAGCACTTCAATACCGTCCATGGAAGTAAGCAGTTGATTTACTATCCTCTCAGTGACTCCTGAATCTCCGGTACTTCCTCTTCTTGGGGCTATGGAATCTATTTCATCCAGAAATACTATGGTAGGTGCTACCTGCTTGGCCTTTTT
>JAKBRR010000137.1 GCA_021845325.1 Thermoplasmata archaeon | reverse complement strand
GATAGGCTGCCTTTGTGTCAAGAATTCGCCATATCATTTCCCATCCATTTTTCATTAAAATACCCCCGCTAAAACCATTGCTATGGTAATTATTCCGAGCCCCACAGCAATCATCAAAGTGAGAAACAAATCTGACCTTAATGTTCCCATTCAGAGTACCTCCGAGTACCTGATGACCTTGTGAATGGTTATTTCCACATAGTCTCCTGCCTTTAATCCATACCTTTCTCTTTCTTTTGCAGGGAAGGTTATTCTACCGTTTTGTTCAACCTTTTGAATTAGTTTTAGATTTATTTCTTTTTCCATATTTGGAACTAATACATGAAAGTATATTAATGTATTCATTTATTCCATATATGGAATAAGAAAACATAGAAAGAGTATTTTATTTCTTGTCACTAATATGGAATAATACAACATGTCAATGTTAGGAACAAAAAAAGGGAAGATACTCACAGAACTCCTTTCAGGAAGGAAAATGATTACTGAATTGAAATCAATAGTTCCTAGCTATGACGTCTTAAGGTACAATTTATTAGAGCTCCAAACCGAGGGATATATTACCAAAAAGGAAAGCAGGGATGACAAAAGAAGGTATTTTATTGATCTCACTGACAAAGGTCGCAGGGTTGCCGAGCAACTCAAAAAAGCCCAGGAAATCGCAGAGAACCCTTCCGTTGAAATTGAGGAATCTTCTCCAAAAATAGGTATTACTGAGGAAGCCGCAAGCCACGTTCAGGAACTTCGATTATTGTACCATACCAATGTCTTGGACGATCACGTGACAATTTCAGAAATCCCAAGGAATGGGGGAAGGACAAGAATATTCAATATTTACATCAAAAGAAACGGGCACGGAAACTTCCGGCTCTGGTGTGAGGACGATAATTCCTTTGATTGTGTACATGTAGAAGTTGCATGGACATATCCGCAGGTCCAGCAAATGGTCCTCAGTTACAAAGGGAAAACGAAGATTTGCCATGTATGTGGGAACGAGAATAGAGAAAACGCAAAATTCTGCGATAACTGTGGAGAGAAACTGGAATGATGCGATATGTATAGGAAAACAGAAACAAAATTTGAATCCTTAAAAATAGGATGGTGTAATAAATGGTGACAAAAGAAAGCAAATACGGGAAATATGGAATTATGGAACTGCTTCCGATAGGATACTTAAGGGAATTTGCAAGAGGAAAAGATCCCTCGATAAAAGCGAAAAATAAAGATGAGTTAATAAAAGAATTAATGTCCAGAAATTATGTAACTGATCAGGATTTAGATAACTTCAATAGTTATTATGACGACATAATAGACAACGAAAAGGTTAAATCCGCTTCCATTGTTAGGTTATCGAAACCTCTAGATGTCGATGCGGCCCTAATATTTTTAAAAGAAAATGAATATGAATATGATGCCGCCAATCAAATAGTATCAAAAGACGGGTTCAATATAGAAAGAGATTCCCCACTTAGTTTTAATTATTGGTATGACCGGAGGAAGGTTGTTAAAAATCCAGATAATTCGATCAAGGAGGAACACAATACGGAGAAAGTTGAAATTGAATATAAAGAGAATCCTGAAATACTATTTTTTTACACACATGATGCTAGAAAAGTAAACAAGGTTATGAAAGATTTACTCGTCGGCGAAAATCTAATCATCACCGCACAAAGGAACTCATTAAGCTTAGAAGAAAGTTATAAAAGGTTTCAAGACTTTCTAAATAAATTAGATGATAAAGTGCAAGGCGATAATAATCATTCCCCATATGAGCATGTGATTTCCTCGATTCAATTATTCGACGTGAACCAGAAAAAGCCAATTGAAAAGATATTCTATGAAAGCAAGATGGACATTCTAAATGACAAGGAAATAATAGAAAAAAGAAAAGAGGGATATTTTATGGTAGGAATTGGAGGAGACTTATATTTCAATGACAAGAAATATAGCTTCAGAATAAATTCTTCTCGAGAATATCGAAGATGGGGAACCGCCTTAACTGTACACACGCAAGCTAGGACAAAGGAAGGATCGGAGTACATTAAGAATATCTTCGAAGTATTGGTGCAATTAGTATTAGAAATTCTGATATAATATGGAGCGCCTAAACATAATAGACATATCTCTTTCTTTTCTTGTACTTATTTTTACAATGAAAGAAACTGGTTTTATAGTTAACTTCTTAGTCTTGATGTTAACCATCATTGTAATCTTCTTTGTAATTATAGCATTCCTATATCTAGAACTTAGCCGAACCCCTAGAATCGACTACGAAGATAAAATATTTACTCTCACAATTATCTTTACATCATACTTTTTGATTAATACGATTATGAACACTAAATTTGCTAGCTTATCAAATGTGTGTAAGTATTTTATACCGTTAGCGATTGTTGTCCTGATAATGATCCCATATTATTTAAGTCTTAAAAAAAGGATAATTTCAGGTAAGATTACGATAAGCTATGGGCTGAAAGAAACATTAGAAATTTCAGAAGATCCTGAAGACAGTGATGACTTATTAATATCTATCGATAATAAATGGAAAGATGATATAATTTGCGATATTGTTATTTCTTGCCCAGAAGAGATAAAAATTCTATCCAGAAACAATAAAGAGAGTAATGAGATAGAAGAACCTGATATTAATGTGAAGGCTCATAAAACATTTTGGGAATCCTTTTCATTACAACATGATGGAAAACCAGGACAAGCAGAGGCAAAGATCAACGTTATATGTAAAGATAGAAATAAAAATAAAATATTAGAAAAGGATGATAAAATCAAACTATTGAAGTTAAGGTAAATCTTAATAATTCGAAGAAGACGAAATTCCCTCATCTCTAACTCATACCAAGTTGAAAATCGATCGGTTGCCGTCGGGGCTTCCTGCCAATCCGATTCATAATGCTGGGCAGAATCTTAAAACTCAATAGATTTAAGTAAATGCAATATATGGACAGATACAATGTATGTGAATGGAGAGTTGGAATTCAATGACTTATCTGGCAGGAGGCTTACCTATGCAGTTTCAGCCAGCTTTGTCCTAGGTTATGACCTGTCAATTGGACAGAGTGATACACTAGAATTCCTAAAAACTATTCCTGATAAGTCAGTTAAACTCATTGTGACATCACCGCCATACAATATAGGCAAGGTTTATGAAGAAAAGGTAAAATTAGAGGAGTATTTGAAGTACCAGTCAGAGGTTGCAAGGGAATGCGTTAGAATCCTTCAAGATAATGGAAGCATCGCTTGGGAGGTTGGAAATTATGTTTATAATAAGGAGATATTCCCACTGGACTACTTCTTCTACAGGATATTCAAAGAGGAGAATAACATGAAAATGAGGAACAGGATCATATGGAGAATCGAGCATGGGTTGCATGCATCCCTTCGATTCTCAGGGAGATATGAAACTATATCATGGTATTCAAAGACAGATGAGTATACTTTCAATCTTGATCCAGTGAGAATCCCCCAGAAGTATCCTGGAAAGACGCACTACAAGAAAGGAGACAAATATGGAACGCCCTCTGGGAACCCATTAGGGAAGAATCCTGGTGATGTTTGGGATATAGTGCTGCAGGACTGGGAAGAGCAGATCTGGAATATACCCAATGTTAAAGCAAATCACCCAGAGAAGACCGAACACCCTGCGCAGTACCCAATTGAGCTGGTCCAAAGGCTTATTCTTGCACTCACAAATGAAGGCGATACGGTTCTTGATCCATTTGGAGGAGTTGGATCATCAGCGATTGCAGCACTCTTGCTGAACAGAAAGGCAATCAGCGTGGAAAGGGACCCAGAATACGTTGAAACTACTGTTGGGAGAGTTAAGGCAGTGGCCAATGGCACATTGAGGATCAGGAAATTAGGGACAAAGGTGTATGTCCCTACAGGCAAGGAAAAGGTTTCAAAGATACCAGAGGAATGGTTAAAACATGAAAGTAATCAGTGAATTTTCTCAGAAAAACGGAAAGAAGTTCATATCGAACGAGTTTCCTAATGAACTCAGTGAAATATATGAGGTAATTGAAGGCGTAAACCTTAAGGATTTCAAGACAAAGATCAGCCGGGAGAAAACGATGCCTGGTGAACTATTATACAGCCCAAGTGAGCTAAACAGGGAATACAAAAGGAGATTCAACAATTTGGGATGGCATGAATATAGAATCAAGCTTCCATTTGGAAATGGAGCATTCCGGGAGATGGACTTCGTCAAGAACCGCCTGGGTGTGGAGGTGCAGTTTGGAAAGTATGCCTTTATGGCATACAATGTATCAGCCAAGATGACCATTTTTCATAACCATAATGTGATAGATGCGGGAGTTGAAATTGTTCCAATGAAGAATATGGCTGATCAGATGTCATCTGGAGTATCATACTTTGAACAGATCAAGTGGGATTTGGAAAACAGAGGAGTTGCAGATATAGATATTCCGGTAATTGTGATGGGGATTGACGATTAATAATCTCTGAGAATGATCTGGAATTATTAGCAACTATTCATTTTTTTAAACGCCTTATTTGATATCTACTTAGCTTTCAACTGCTAATTCATTTATCATTTGCCTTATCTATATTGTCATCTAGCTTTAATAATATATTTTCTAATACATCTATTATTTTCATTCCCATGACTGTTACTTTCAAAGCTGAAACAGTGCCCTTAACTTCCTGCGGGATGCCCTTAGTTGAGGATGGATATTTACCAAATGTGGCGTAAGGGTCTGCATCTTGCCATAGATCCAAGAATTTTTTTGATTCATTCCAATCATCATATTCTCCAATTTTGATGGATTCCAAAAGTTGTTCGAGAATTCTAGACAACTCCTTAAGGTCGTGATTTTTCCAAATGCCAGCCAAATTTTTTTCTGAAACTAAATTAGACTTGAAACCACATAGTTTTGCTTTCCTAATTGATTCCTTAAGACCAAGTTCCACCGTATGTCGAATCAGAAAAATTATTGGGTATATAGTACCGTTATCATCGTTGCCTTCAAAGAACCATTTTAACAATATCTCCGCAGCGTTCTTATATCCCATAAAATACATATCCATGTTGCCATCCCTAGAGTACCAAAGAGCATCAAGTAAGTCGGGGTCTGTTTTATCTTTTATAAACAACTCATCAAAGGATTTATTTTTATCCGCATTTTCTTTCTTTTCCTTTCTCATTTTACTCTTCCCATGAACTCTGAAGTATCCATCCCTGTAATTTGAGTGTAAATACTCGTGGTAAAGACGGATGAATGCCCTAACCATTGCTGCAATACATTCAATGGAACCTGATCCATTATGGCCTTGACAGCAAATGTGTGCCTGAATTTGTGTGCATGTATCTTAAAACCAAGCTTTTGCTGCAGCTTCTTGAAATAAACATCTATAACCTGCCTCTTCATCGGAAACAAAAGATCTTCTGACTTCTGATTAAGATTCATTTCAATGAGATACTGCATATAAACATCTCTCAATGCAGGATGGAGAGGTATTATTCTGTACTTCTCCTTTTGCAGTCCAGTCTTCCTGTCCTTCCCCTGCTTCAGGGTCTTCATACGGACTGAATTTGTGGCCAGATTTATATCAGCAGGCCTTATGAGAAGAATTTCATCAATCCTACCGCCTGTCCGATATAAGAATTCAACCAGG
>JAKBRR010000136.1 GCA_021845325.1 Thermoplasmata archaeon | reverse complement strand
CAAATCTTGATTCATATCCGGTACCTCCGTAGTATTTTCTGAACAGGGCAAGAAGAGAATCCATATCATTGGCTATATTCTTTCTTGTATCAGGGTTTCTGGATGCAGTGACAAAAAAGGTCCTGGAATCCTGCTTTTTTATCTGCTGTGACTTCACAAGTTCCATGATCCTGTTGTAGTTATTCTCTCCCTTAAGCCATCCCATTGATGATATGAGTTTAACCCTGTCCTCGTCGTTATTCTGTCTTTTCATTGATTCAACAAGACTTTCACTGTCATTGGTTGCGATTGCATGGGCCGTGGACACAGCCATTCTCAGGTTGGGATCAATTTTATCATAATCTTTGAACTTCTTATCCAGTTCCTTAGCAAACTCACTATCAAAATGTACAAGGGCCAGATTAACACGCCCCCTCAATATTGAAATATTTGCGGGTTCACCGTTTTTCTTATCACCAAGTCTCTTCTGATGATAAGAGAAATATTCCTTTCCAAGAGGCATTATCTTTTCCTTATTTTGAATGACCAAACGCAATTCAGACAATTGTCCTATGATTTCATTTATCACCGTATATTCTTCATCCTTCGAAAAACTTGTTAGTATGTTTTTATAGGTATTGAAGTTGGAGGCTCCTGAGACAAGAGCGGCGAAAGCATCTGAGAGAATTCCCCACTTGTCAAAAGAATTCATTGAATCCTTTTTGGAAAGAACATGTTGCAGGAGATCGCCTTCATAATTTACTCGATAAAACCCTGTATGGTTCTCATTAAATCTAAGAAAATCCTTTCCGTCAATATCCATTTCCTTTTTATTGAATAATATGGATTCCTTCTTTGAACCACCCCTGATCACTGTAAGAGGGATTGGCCATATTGTATCATCAGAGCTACCATCCAGTCTGAACTTTTTTTGCGAGAGATGTATCCTATCGCCGGATTTCTTCGCTGTTATTATGGGATAACCCGGTGTTTTTATCCATGCACTCATAACATTGGAAATATCCTTCCCAGAGGCTTTTTCTATTGCTGTCCAAAGATCATTTCCTATGGCATTCGAAAAGCTGTTTTTCTTCAGGTGGTTTCTAACCCCGTCTCTGAATGCACTTTCCCCTGCATATGCCTCAATCATTCTTAATATGCTGCCACCCTTACCATAACTGATTTCATCGAATATTTGGGCTATTTCATTTGGATTCTTTACTTCCACATCTATTGGATGGGTTTTTCTAAGACTATCCCCATGCAATGCACCGCTTGTTTGCGATATGATAAAATCGTCAAATACATTCCATTCCTTATGCCTTGCATCAGCAGACTTAAAACTCATGAAGGTAGCAAAGCTTTCGTTTAGCCAGAGGTCATTCCACCATTTCATTGTCACCAGATTTCCAAACCACTGATGTGCCAGTTCGTGAGCAATTACTTCATCAGCATTTTTTATGGCAGAAGCACTTGATGATTCATCAAGATTAAGAAGAACCTCTCTGAATGTTATGGCTCCCCAGTTTTCCATTGCTCCGAATGCAAATTCAGGTACTGCAATGAGGTGAAGTTTAGGTAGCTGGTAATTAATACCGAAATATTCCTCATAGAATTTTAGTGAACCCTTAGCCATTTCTATTGGTATGCTTGAGTCTTTCATATTTCCCTTCGACGTGATCAAATAAACAGGCTTTCCGTTATAATCTCCTCTACCAACATCGTAGTGTCCTGCACCAATATACACCAGATATGTTGACATTTTAGGGGTTTTCATGAATTTTATGGTTTTTCTTTGGCCATTTTCTGTTATTCTCTCCTCAGGCATATTCGAAATTGCTTCAAAGTCCCTTGGAATATCCATTGTTATTGAAAATTCAGCCTTATATGCGGGGTTGTCTATGCATGGAAACGTGTACCTTGCACCTGTGGCTTCAAATTGAGATGAAAAGAAAGGTCCCGATTTAGTATCTGAATAATAAAGCCCATTTAATGAGTCTGAAACCTTACCATTAAATACTATGTCAAGCTCAATTTTCCCTGAAAAATTTCCATTGACTCTAAGCTCCTGCTTTTCATTGTCTATGTTAAATTGGCAATCCTTTCCGTTTATCTTAAGGCTCGAGATGGATAAACCAACAGAATCAAGTGCAATCGAACCATTTGCAATTCCAATAATTTTTTCTATACCTCTGAAAGTCTTTTTTTCCGTATCAAGGTTTAGCTCGATATTATATAGTTCAACGCTTTCCATAGTTGACACATCTTAATTCCATAATTAACTATTTCGTTAGGTTTTATCATGCAGCATGTCAATCTCTATCACCACGAAAATCGTAAAATATAATCCTGTTCTAATTTTGAAAACAGGTTTTTTCAATTTTATTTTATGCGTATATATTTGAAACTATTTGTAATTGCTCACTTTTGACAGTTCGATGTCATAACACGTGCAAAAAAATCTTAACTTTGTTGTGAAAAGATCATTTCTTATAAACGACGATGGTATAATCCTTCAGATTGACAGAATATCTTAATTCGAATTGCAATCAATTTAAGTCAGATGACATATATTCAGCTTCAAAAGTGATTGTTAATGATGGAATTGTCATATTTCCAACAGAGACAGTTTATGGAATAGGAGCAAATGCCTTTTCCAGCAGAGCGTGCGAAAGAATTTTCAAAATTAAGGGCCGGCCTCCAGATAACCCATTGATTGTCCATGCCTCATCAACGGAGGAGGTGGAAAAAATAGCCGATGTTAAGAAGGTTACCCATTTTCAAGAATTAACAAAACTCTGGCCAGGTCCGTTAACAGTAATATTTCCATCACTGGACGTAGTCAGTTCTTCAGCAACAGCTGGTCAGGATACAGTGGCCATAAGAATCCCGGACTGTAACCTTGCACTTGAGTTAATTCGAAAGAGTGGGGTGCCAATTGCAGCACCTAGCGCCAATCTCTCAACAAGACCAAGCATAACTGATTCTGTTTATCTGAAAAGTAATTTTGATGGAAAAGTGGATGTTATATTTGATGCAGGGAAGACCAGATATGGTATAGAATCAACAGTTATTATGCCCAGAGGCGATTCCTGCCTTATATTAAGACCAGGAATTTATACAGAAGATGATCTCAGTGAAATATTCAACAAAGTGACCTTTTCAGAAGATTTGGCCGGCTCTCCAAGATCTCCAGGAACAAAGTACAGGCATTATTCCCCGTCAAAGAAGCTATATATGCCATGGTCCACGGAAGATTTAATGAAAATTCAGGAAAAGCGCCCCGAAAAATATGCAATTATATGTTCGTCAGAGACGGGTATAAAAATAGGGGGAAAAAATTTAATTCTCATGGGTAGTAACAGGGATCCATATGAAATTGCATCTAATCTGTATGATTCTCTTATAAAGTTTGATATAGGTCCGTACGAAGAAGGTCTTATTGAACCTCTTTCCGGGAGTGGCATATATTTATCTATTATGAATAGAATAAAGAAAGCAGCAATACCTCTTAAGGAGGGTGAGTTATAAAATGCCAAGTGTGAGTATAATAATGGGAAGCAGAAGTGATCTGGAGGTAATGAAGGAAGCCAAAGATATATTTGACGAATTCTCAGTAGAATCTGAGATAAAAATTGTATCAGCCCATCGAACTCCTCAATACATGTATGAGTTTGCAAAATCTGCTTCATCAAGGGGGATTAAAGTAATTATCGCTGGAGCAGGCGGATCTGCCCACCTTCCAGGGATGACTGCTTCTTTGACAACATTACCGGTGATAGGTGTTCCCATATCGACCAAATCGCTTAAGGGAATGGATTCTCTTCTTTCTATTGTTCAAATGCCCTTTGGGATTCCGGTAGCAACCGTTGCCATCAACGGTTCGAAGAATGCGGCCCTCCTTGCCATTCGGATTTTGGCAGTTTCTGATTCAGTTCTTTCAGATAAACTAAAAATCTTCATGGAACGACAGACAAAGGCAGTTATGGAAGATAGCTTATGAAAAAACTTGGAATAATAGGCGGCGGACAACTTGGTCTCATGATGATACTCGAATCCCGTTACCTGCCAATCCATTTTAATGTTCTGGTTGAAAATAGAAATGAACCAGCATGCAAAATTGCCGATGATGTTTATCTTGTTAATGATTACAGGGACTTTGTAGACAACTCAGACATTGTAACATTCGAGTTTGAACATGTGGATGAGAGGGCGCTTGATTATGCATCGCAACAAAATAAACTGCGGCCCAATATTAATTGCATATCGCTTAAGCGCCAGCGGATGCTGGAGAAACAATTTCTGCTTGACAAAAAACTTCCGGTGGGAAAGTTTACAGTATGCGGCAACAGAAAAGAGCTCATGGAGGCACTCAATGCTTTTGACCGCGGTGTTATCAAAGAATCAGCAGGTGGTTATGACGGAAAAGGGCAGTATTATTACACGAAAAACAATGTTCCAGAGATCCTTTCCGATGGGCCATTCGTAGTTGAGGAGTTTGTTGACTATGACTACGAAGCTTCCATTATAGGCTGCAGGACTGAGAATGGGGATTTCTTTTCCTATGAGCCATCATTTAATAAGAATCTCAGGGGTATGCTTCTGTGGAATCTCGGACCAAGGAAACTGGAAGACGCGAAGGATCTGGCGAGAAAGTTAATGGATTCTTTGGATTATATTGGAGTAATGGGCCTTGAACTTTTCGTTTCAAAGGGGAAGGTGTTAATAAATGAATTTGCGCCAAGAGTTCACAACTCCGGTCATCACACCCTTATGGGGCATTCTATTTCCCAGTTTGAGTTACACGTAAGAACAGTTATGGGTTTTCCTGTTCTGGAACCGGTTGCTTTTACTAATACTGGAATCATAAACATCATTGGAAAAACTTTAACAGATAATGAAACTGAGAAAATCCTCTCGATTGAGGGAACAAGGTTATTCTCTTATGGGAAGGCAGAAACCAGACGAAGAAGAAAAATGGGGCATATATGTGTTTCCGGAGAATCTCAGGAAGTTCTTCTCAACAATATTGAGAATATTAAAAATATAGTCTATGGAGAAAAAATTGAAGATTATATATGACAGGCGTGCTAACATTTTCCAGCATGAAATACAAAATCACCATGTGTGCAGGACTTCATGGAGTCTGAGGAACAGAACTGTAGTTATCCATATTCAAAAGCTCTTTCTTACGTAGAACGAGAAGCAATCCTATCATTGCCCCCAAGGCTGCCAGAATAAACTCCATACTGGTTCCAAGATAAAAAAGAACAAGGCCTGATACAAGACCAGCCACGATCTGTCCAATACCTATGACTGAATTATAATATCCAATTGCACTTCCTCTGTTAACTTTCTTTGCAATTTTTGAGATGACAGTAATCTGTGTTATATTTATGAAACTCCAGAACGCACCAATTCCTCCATATACTAATATGGCAAGATAAACAGTCCATGACGTGTTATTTGCGTACAGGGGCAAAATTGCCGCCCCGCTGAATGCAAAAATCCTTATTAGCAGAGGTATAAAAAGTGCTTTTCCCAAAGACGATCTTTTTATATATGCGCCGGCATAATTGAATGTTACTGTTGATAGAACATTGTTCAGCAGATACATTATATATATGGTTGTCTCACTGGCACCATATGAATTCAGCATAAAGACGGGGAAAGGAATAAAAAACAGTTGAAATGCA
>JAKBRR010000135.1 GCA_021845325.1 Thermoplasmata archaeon | reverse complement strand
ATGGGGACAACCGTTAGGAAAGGAGAAATGTACATCCACAACTCGTGGTCATTTCACCAGCTCAGGTCGTTCATAGAATACAAGGCAAGGGAAGTAGGAATTCCCGTCATCGTGATCGATCCACACAACACCAGCAGAGAATGCCCCGTTTGCCATATCATCGACAAAATAAACAGATCAGAACGATCCTGTTTCAGGAGCATTTCCTGTGGACTTGAGGGAGAAGCGGATCACATCGCTTCCATCAGCATCAGGAACAGGGCTGCTGTCAACCAGCCTATTGTAGCGGGTGCTATTTTTGATCATTCGATCCACCCAGTTGCAAGCCAACGTGCTTCAGCCGTTGGTAGTTGATAACTGATAAATAGCGCAATATGATATACTGTTGGCTTTAGATTATGAACGATTCTGAACAACATATTTTAGAGGTTTTGAACATAGATTCTGCTGAAAAACTATTTTCGGACATACCCAGTGATTTGAAGGTTAGGTTGACCAACATTGCAAATGGGATAAGTGAAATGGAGCTGCTGTCGGAAGCTTCAAAAATAGCAAAGAAAAATTATACCGGGAATATAAATTTCCTTGGTAATGGTATATATGACCGATTTATACCATCATCTGTTGACTCTATATTGAGTAGAAGCGAATTTCTGACAGCATATACCCCATATCAGGCTGAAATGTCCCAGGGTATGCTTCAGGCACTGTTCGAATATCAGAGTCTCATAAGTGATTTAACTGAAATGGATTATACGAATTCTTCAATGTATGATGGTTCAACTGCTTTAGGGGAAGCAATGAGGATGGCATACAGGGTAAATGGTAACAAAAAAGTCCTGCTTCCAGAGAATATCTTAAAGAGCCATCTAAGCGTTCTTCGAAATTACGGATCAGGCATAGACCCCACTTTTGAATTTTATAAATTAGATCCAGATTCAGGAGAAATCGATATTCAAGACTTAAGATCTAAAACAACAGAGGATAGCTGCTGTATTATCGTCTATAACCCCAACTGTTATGGCATAGTTGAAAGTAAGATAAATGAAATCAATACCTTCAAAGGAAATTCTCTGTTAATTTATTATTATGACCCGGTATCACTTGGAGTTATTAAGTCACCTGGGGAATTGGGGGCAGATATTGCAGTATCAGACGGTCAGGGTTTAGGAATATCTCAAAATTTTGGCGGACCAACATTAGGGCTTTTCTCTTTTAGGAAAGAATATGTGAGGAAATCCCCTGGGAGAATAATTGGTAAAACAATAGACAAGGATGGAAAGGATGCTTTCGTAATGACCCTTCAAACAAGAGAACAGCACATTCGAAGAGATAAGGCCACCAGTAATATATGCACAAATCAAGCATTGCTGTCAATAGCGTCTTCTATTTACCTTTCAATAGTTGGTTCATCCGGGCTTAAAAATATTGCTCTGACTAATTTTTCAAGAGCAAAACTACTTCAGAAAAAGTTAGAGAAAATTTCCGGTGTTAACCCTTATGTATTCAAAGGAATATTCTTCTCGGATGTAGTAGTTGGGGTAGATACCAATAACAATCTGGAAGAGAAGCTTCTTGAACATGGTATAATGGGAGGAATAACAACAGAAGGTATTTTGCATATTCCACCAGTTAAAAATTCTAAAACATACTTTTTCTCTGTTACAGAGAAGAGAAGTGAGGATGAAATAGACTTACTTGCAAAAACTTTGGAGGTTGTTAAATGACATATCATCAGGCGAACTACGATGAAAAACTTCTGAATAAGTATAGATCAGAGAATGATTTCAAATTTAAGCATGTGGATGAAACCATTTTACCGAATAACCTTTTAAGGAAGGAATTAAAATTACCAGACGTTGCGGAATATGATGTTATTAGACACTATACTAGATTATCGCAGATGAATTATTGCGTTGACTTAGGAATTTATCCTCTGGGGTCTTGTACAATGAAATTCAATCCAAAGTTTGCCGATAAAATAGCCTCGTTTAGTGAATTTAACACTGTACACCCAAATCAGAATGAAAAAACGATACAGGGAACACTTCAGATTATGTATGAATTACAGCAAAATTTGAAAGAGATTTCAGGTATGGAAAGGGTTTCACTTCAACCTCTAGCAGGTGCACAGGGCGAATATACATCTCTTCTTATTATTAAGAAATATTTAGA
The DNA here is from genome assembly GCA_021845325.1 of Thermoplasmata archaeon. The sequence goes on along the minus strand of JAKBRR010000135.1, from coordinate 3,525 downwards.
GATTACCGGTATGAAGGATAGAGATGAAATAATTATTCCTGATTCAGCCCATGGTACCAACCCAGCTTCGGCTGCAATGGCTGGTTTTTCCGTGATTGAAATCCCAAGCAATTCAGATGGGGGAATAGATATTGATGCTCTTAAAGCAGCGCTTGGTCCGAAGACAGCTGCGTTTATGATAACCAACCCTAACACTCTGGGTGTGTTTGAACCAAAAATTAAAGAGATAGCTTCTATAATTCACTCAGCTGGTGCACTTCTTTATTATGATGGTGCCAATTTTAATGCAATTGTAGGAGTAACAAACCCTGGAAAAATGGGATTTGATCTTGTTCATTTTAACCTCCATAAAACATTTGCTACTCCACATGGAGGTGGAGGGCCTGGTGCCGGACCCATAGCCGTAAACAAAAAGTTAATGGAATTTATACCTACACCATTCGTCGATAGAAATGGAGATAATTATTTCTTTAATTATAATGCAATTCACTCAATAGGAAGAATTTCCTCATTTCATGGTTCTTTTATTAATTTATTAAGGGCCTGGGCTTATATGAGATATCATGGAAAAGACGGAATGTATAAAAACACCCTCAGGGCTGTCATGAACGCAAATTACGTTTCTGCAAAACTTAAAGGAGAATATGAGAGTGTTTCAGGTGATCTAAAAAAACATGAGGTTGTGGTATCATCAGAAAACAAAGGCAAAAAAGCTCTTGACATAGCCAAATACCTCATAAATAATGGTGTACATTCCCCAACGATATATTTTCCCCTAATTGTCCATGAGGCTCTAATGATAGAACCCACGGAAGATGTTAGCGTTGATGATCTGGATAGATTTTGTCAGCTAATGATTGATGCATTGCATTCTGATACATCTTACCTAGAGTCATTGCCGGATGCACTATCAATAAAAAGAGCAAATGAAGTCAAGGCGGCTAAGGATATGGTTCTCAGGTGGTAAATAGAACCATATGACAATGGAAAGAAAACAATATAGATAAGAATTGTTATTTCCTAATTTATTCCAATTTAATATAGCAATAGGAAAGTTGTGTAAACTCTAATTACACAGGCCCTGGAACATTATCCCCATATAGTTTCCGTTCCTTTAAAATCCTCTTGATTCTCTTAGATACCATTACTTTATATCAGGCATTGTTGTGCCTGTGAGCCCCGAGTTTGTTAAATTGCTGGTTTTTAAGGAACAATTCCTAAGGTGTCCCAGCCAACTTCCTTGGTAACATTCCTTCTGGATACATTTATAGAAGAGGATCATAAATGCCGACGTTTCCTGATAAGGTTTAAACAGGTATTAGGAAAATAATCAATTCAATAACTTAGTATTTTCAGCCTGTTATATTACCATATCCTGTTACTGGGGCTAGTTCATAATATTCGCTTCTCCGTCCCCATTAACATATATAGATGCCCGAATATCTCCCTTCGGAAGAGATTCTATGAACCCTAGAACGGCCCATTTACAATGTTGTCAATAAAATTATTTAATTCTTTAATAAGCGATTACATCAATTCGTTGTTTTTACAAACATCCTTCAATTCTTCATGAAATTTTTCTCTTAATTTTGGGCAGATTTCAGGATACACACAACTTTTGTAAACCATCCTCCCTCCATATAGATAAATGATTCAATATTGGGAAGATTAAACTTCCGGATAAAATTAAAAATTTAATAAAATAGTTTATAATTGTCTTTAAATTTTTCTGTACCTCTTCAGTGAGACTTCAAAAACATCGCCCTCAAGACCGAGAACATTAAGAGCTTCATCAACCTCATTCTGGGAAATACCTTTTTTCAAAAGTTCGTTGACTATCTCTTCATATTTTATTCCCTGTGGATCAACATGAGAAGAAAGAAATTCCAGAATGCCGTCTTTTGCAATGTTAATATTTTGTGAAATCTGCTGATTAAACAACAATGATGTTAGAACCTCTTCAAATTTTGTATAATCATAATTCGGGTAAGCCTTAATGCTCTTTAAAATTCCTTCAGCTTCATCCTCTGTTGACCCGGAGGCAGTTAATACTCCTGTGGAAATATCCGGTTTTTTTAAAGCATCTTTTATTCTCATTATCCTTCTTCTGCAAAGATAGGCGGTCCTCGCATTCCAGAAATTCATGCTTTCTGTATCCGTTTCATAAATCAGTTCAGGGTTTATATTGAAAAGTATTTTCCCATCTTCACCAGTATAATGGCTAACTCTACCCATAACCGTGACGTTCTGGTTTAACTGTATTTTTTCCAGTTGTCTCTTAACATTTTGATTGAAATCTCTCTCAAAAAATGAAAGATAAAAAGCACCCGTTGGATCCGAAACTGTTAATCTGATGGACTTTTCATCCTCGCGCTGATTCGTTACTTTTCCCGCAAACAAAATTCTCCTTCCTATGGAACCCAGTGGTGTCAAAAACATTGACCTCATCTTTTCGCCCTCCGTGTTTTCTTCTATAACAGTAGTTTCCCGCAATTCCTTGGAGAAAATCCACCTTGCCGGCTCTCTCTTTCCTTCTCTCATAAAAACTCACTCTCCATTATTTTTTTAAGTTCTTTATTGTCTTCCGGGCCAATTGAGGAAATAAGGCTCGCCCTTAAACTCATCCCCATTGTATTCTTTGAAAGACTCCCCTGAACCTTTAAAGCTTTTCCCATTAGTGAGTGTTCAATTCTTTCATATATTTCCTTCCTTAGAGGAGGTCTTTTTTCATTTGAAAGCTCATCAGATTTTATTCCGCAGATATCCTTGAGCGCTTCCATTCCGCTTGTGACGGAAATGTATCCGGTTCCATCGTCAATATTAAAATATGCAAATATATCGAAGTAAAATCCAGCATCCGGATGTGTTTCACACCTTTCATCATCAATTTTCTTCTTACACTCTTTACATCTCTTTATAAGACCACTTTTCTCCCCAATTGAAATTGGAAAACCGGATATGTATAACCCTCCAATTGGATTTTCTATTTCTGATATATACGTAAATTTGGGTCCCTTTTCAATTTGAAGTTCTATCTCCTGAACCTCAGCTTTTTCTCCAACGCTTGCATTAATCCTTCCGTTAAATTCTTCTATCTTTACCCCTTCAAGCCTTATACCATGACCCATGGGTAATTTTCTTCCAAAGGATGACAACCTTATGCTTCCGGTGTCATCCTCCATAACGTATGAATAGACTTTTCTTTTTTCACCGTTTGTTTCAAACTCCCTTTCTTTCTCTTCACTCAGGATACCTTCCAGGGCAACAAACTTACTCCCGGTTCCAAGATTTCGGATTTTCTCATAGTTATAGGTTCGCTTAACTTCCATTTCAACGCCCGGCATCAGGGCAAATTCGGTCTTATCATCAAAATATATTCTTATCTTATCATTATATTTCTTTGTATAAGCGCGCTTTATATTGACTACATCCTTTTCCTTAACAATTGAGGATATATTCCATGCAGTGAATGGTAAAACCCCTGTTTCATCTCCCAAAAGGCCGTAATGGTATACACTATTCCCT
>JAKBRR010000134.1 GCA_021845325.1 Thermoplasmata archaeon | reverse complement strand
TTCTCCAGGTGTGAGTGAATCGTTGAGAAGTAAAGATTCCATCACCCTTGACTCGTAATCAGTAAGACCAAAATCCTTCAGTATATCAAAAAGTTCTGAGCCCATGGGGATACCCTATAATAATGCGTTTGTCCGTATTTAATGTTTCATCTTAGTTAGAGTTGCTCAAAATAAATCTCATCAATAAAGTTATGGTTTTTCCATGTTCTGATACTAATGAATATTTTTATCTCAAATGGAACACCACAATTCAGTTAGTAAAGCTAAGTCGAAAGGTATAACGGAATATACATCTTATATTTCGCTTTCTCATGTCAATATCCATTTAAAGTTCCTATTTCTAAAAACCAGAGAACATTCTTCTGTGCGAATGATAATAGTGAATGTCTCTTCGTGTATGTTTCGATCAAGAGAGTATATCTCCAAACGGGAAATCATTCGAAGTATCCAAATAGCATTAAATAAGGTCTATGAAAATGAAGAAGAATCCTTGGAGATGGCCGTCTTAATTGTGAGAATTTGCGCTAAACAGCCTGGTATGTTATTGGGTTTAGAGATGTCAAATCAAAATGTAAAAATGTCCTATGATGAGTTCAAGTGAACAAGCTTCGTTAGGATTTAGAGATGCAACTATAATGAGTCAAAAACTAGTATTCAAGAAGGTATTATCTTATAGGGTTCTCATTATAAAGGGTTTAAAATTAAGCAGGTTTTAGAAACTAAAGGTTTATATTTGAGAAAACCATTAGTAAATATGGAGAATTCAGAAACTAAAAATGGAAACGAAATAGAGTTATTAGCCATAAGGACCATACAGCATAATGTAGTGTTTTACACAGGTATCATGACAGCAGAGCAACTCTGTTCCAAGGATGCAGTGTCTAAAATAGGGCCAGATATTTACCACAACGGTAGTAATGAAGATGGGTACCAGCGCAATCCTACGTCGGCACGCGTTAAAGATTTCGGAAGATATATCGGAGATAATAGACAGTCACCCACATCAATAATAATAAATGTAAGGGATGCTGAACTTAAGTTTAGACCCTTTCCAGGTACACCAAGATTTGGATTACTTACTGTTCCATCAAATGGAAAATTGTATGTGGTCGATGGTCAACACCGTCTTGAAGGATTAAGGTTTATATACGAAGATCTGTTAAAAAAAGGAACTAGATTGACGTTTGAATTTCCCGTTATAATTACAAATATGAGTAAGTATGAAGAGGCTCTTCAGTTTGCAATAATAAATAGAACACAAAAGGGATTAAGAACTGAATTAGTAGATTTAGTTCTAAAGAAAATATCTACCACTGAAGACCCCTTGAGAGCCCAAAAGCTTCCCAAGATTATATCCAGAGATTTGGGATGGAAAACAGTGGCGATGTCCATCACTGATTATCTAAAAACTTTAGACATATGGAAAAATAAATTACAGGAACCCAATGAGAAAAAGTCACCTCAAAATATAGCGACAATAACAACTATGGTGTCAAGTCTTGAACCAGTTGTGGAAAAATTTAACTTATCAATGGTACAGGCGAAAGGAGTGGCTGAGACATTGGGAGAATTCTGGCAGGCTATTGGTGATCTATGTCCCATTTCAGCGCGCCAAAATCCTAAATCTTCTGTACTAATGAAGACATTGGGTGTTGGAGTAATGCATCTGACTTTTATTGATGCGGTACATATTATGGAAGACTTTTATAATGGTAAAAGGGATAGGGAAACTTTCAAAAAAATACTGGAAAGAGCGGGACAATATATGACTGATGGATTCTGGCAGGAAGCTTCTATTTATGGGTCTGGAAAATCTTCAATTTCAAATGTATATAGACTTCTGAAGGATTCAATTCTTAGCTCATATGAAAATGAGTCACCTGCGAGGAGAGACATTTTCTGAGGGATAAAATGTGGAAATTCAGAGAATATCAAGAAGGAGAAGTAATGCGTGACCTACACGAAGAAGAATTTTTCACTATGCAGCCACATCTCGAGTCACTTGTTAGAGAAGCAATTCAAAATTCAATAGATGCCTCACTGAATGGAGAAGAGAAAGTTACTGTCAGATTTCTTTATGATCGGGCATCAATAGAAGCGGGTTATCTGATATCTGAATTAAAGGATCATCTATATGGATCAGGAATCAAAGCTTCGGGGGTAGGGGACTCATCCTTCGATTTTTTTGCAGTGGAGGATTTTAATACAACTGGACTTACAGGAACCACATCTTACGACGAATGCTTAAAAAAAGGAGAAGGCAACTTTTGCAACTTCTGGTGGGTAGATGGTTCAACAAAGAAAGGTATGAAAAAAGGAGGAAGATGGGGGTTGGGTAAATATTCATTCTTCACATTCTCTAAACTTAAACTTTTCTTCGGAATTAGTTTAGCTGAAGGCAGTGGTGAACCGATGCTAATGGGAAGAATTCTATTAAAACGTCATACAGTCAATCAAAAAGCATACTCTCCTGATGGTGTTTTCGCGGAAGAAAGGTTTGATCCAGTGACCGACAGTGCGGAATTAAAAAAATTTCAATCTCTTTTCGAGCTAGAACGTGGAACAAGATCAGGACTATCAGTTGTGATTCCATATCCAAAAATTGATGATATTCCATCTTTTGAATCAGATATTATTCGTATAGTATTAAACAACTATATGTACGCAGTGGTGGTAGGAAAGTTGGAAGTCAATATAGAGTGGAGAGATAATAATTCAAACAAAAAGAAGTCATCTATTGACAAAGACTCAGTTAAATCAATCTTGCAAAAATTTTCACAAACGGATAAGCGATTTAAAGAATTGGAAAAAACTCTTGAACTATACAATAATATAATATCGTCAAACAATCCTGAGTTCATTCTTAAAACCATAGATAAAAATATGTTAAAAATAGATGAAAGTCACTTTATGGATAAGTTAGAGGAAGCAAGAAAAATATACTCCAGCAACTCAAACTCCATTATTAAAATTCGAGTTCCATTCATAATTCCATCACAGGATTCTAATCTGGAAGAAACAACTTACGTAGATATTTCAATAAGTAAAAATCATGATTTCAAGAGGCAAAAGGTGATTTGCATCAGAAACGGTATAAAAGTACCTAATGGAATCAACTTTGAAATAGAGAGTGGCATCATTGTCATGGTAGCAGATGACTCCAAAGCTTCCGAGTTTCTAGGAGATTCAGAGAACCCTTCCCATACAGAATGGAATCCGAGCACTGAGAAACTTAGAAGCGGTAAATATCTATCAGCAGAAGCAACGCTCAGATTTATTAAGAGCCTTCCGCAGGAGCTAGTGAATATTCTATCCAAGGTTCGGGAATATGAAGATAATGAAATTCTATCAGACATTTTTCCAATTAAGAATGAGATTCAAAAACCAGGAAAAAAAACGCGGACTCCAACGCCTCCTATCCCTCCGAAACCATCAAGTAGAACATTTGATTTACTTAAGGAAAGTGGTGGATTCACACTTAAATTAGCAAAAGAAGGACAGGCAACTCTCCCTTTAGAAATAACTATAAAAACCGCCTATGATACAGTAGATGGAAACCCTTTTAAAAACTATAATGTATTTGATTATGAAATAGGGAAAGGGAAAGTTAAAATAGAAAAATCGGAAGGATATACTCATTTAGAATTAAATAAAAATGAAATAAGAGTAAGGGCAGATGATAAAAATTTCATTTTGGCCGTTTACGGTTTTGATCAAAGGAGAGATCTCATACTTAGCATCAAATCAAAGGAGGTAAAAGAAGAATGATTAAACGTTTAAATTTTACAGGAAGGGTAAAGATAAAACAAAGCTCAGTAAGTCTAAAAATCATAAACTCCGGAACGCCAAATGTGGCATTCAGTTGCAGCGTAGATTTGAATGAATATAAGTTCCCGGATGACGCTGAGGTCTATATTGACGTATATAGGGGTAGTTATATCCGAAAGCGTTTTCAGTTTGGAACTGTAAAGTCGACAAAGCCATTGGTAAATATAGAGATTCGCGAATTCAAAGACTTTCCTGTCTTCAACTTCAAACTCTTTGTTGTCGACACACGCAAAGGATTCAAGCAAATACTTGGGCTTACCTCAACATTTGATTCCTTTTATGATGGTTCTTTTAACTCGGAAAAATCTCTATTGCCTGTTAAATATGTTAATAATATCAATCAGATTTGGAAGATAGATTACGAGACAGAAAGAGCGATACTTTTGCTGAATTCAGAAAAGCGTAATATGCCGGATCTCATTAAAAATGATAAATTCTTCAGGTATACAGTATTACCAGCGGCATTTAGAGAGATATTGTTCAAGCTATTCATAGTGGAGGGTGTACCAGAGGATGAAGAAGAAAATGACAGTTATAAGGGAAAATGGTTGAGTTTTATTGTAAATAGATTAGACTGTAAGGATGACCTTCAACTTCTTACAAGAGGCGATGAAGATGATAGCGATATTGACAGTAAAAGTCAATTGGAAGCTATTGAAAGAATCGTGGATACTTTCTGCAAGAAAGTATTCTCGGACTATAATGCTAGTGTTTTAAGAGGTGAATAAATGGTGCAATTAAGAATTATGAATAATAAGGGAATCCAAGAATTTAAGAATTATATCTCTCTTTGTAAAACTGAAAATAATATTCCAAAACCAGAACTTAATAAAGTAGAATATTCAAGTGAATTTTCTATTTCATGCGACATCAGTGATAAAACGAAATTCAAAACAAAACTCGATCTAGCAAAGTATCTGGATGATACCTTTTCAAAGAGCAACATTACAAGAGAACAGGTTACCTCACTCCCAGGAATATGGACATGGATAGCATATACATGGTTTGAGGCACTAGCAGTAGATAAGAATGGGCAGCTTAAACCAATGGAAGACGTAAGATATATATTCTCTGAAGATTTTAGAAAGAGCTATAGACACCTCATACGTTTACCATATGACATGCTCGTATCAAACGGGGATGATGCTTCCATGCTCTTTATTTATGGTCCGGTAAACATTCAGGGGGATTATATTGAACAGGCTCTGTCAAGGATTGAATTCTATACCAATAAATCTATTATAAAAACATTTACAGATCTCTATTTCGATCGGGTAAAAATGAAACCAAAGAGAGGTGCACAAAGCAAAACTAGTCCCGGTAATCTCAGAAGACTGAGCAGTATACTGAAACAGATTTCTCTGACCTACGATCTCTATTCATGTACAAGCGAAGAGATAGAGGAACTGCTTCCAGAAGAATTCGATCCATGGAAAAAATAGTAAATTTGGTATACTATTACTCATTTTTTAAGATGAATCTTTTGTTTTTGTACTTTTGCCACCGGGAAATCTGGAGTGGATTAATAAAATCGGGTATATGGCTGAAATTATATCTTTTTCAATTTCACATTCCCATATAGTAACTGTTCTCCAACCTGAAGATTCAAGAATTTTCTTTACTCTTATATCCCGCTCTTTATTCTGATTTAATTTCGATTCCCAGAACTCTGTTCTCGTGTGTGGTATAACTGTCAACCTGCACCCATGTTTATGCCAGAAACATCCATTAATAAACACTGCTAGCCTTTTCCTTGGAAAAACAATATCCGGTCTTCCTGGCAGCTTTGAGTGAAGTCTGTATCGAAATCCCAAGGAAAATAGAGTTTTTCTAACTATTTTTTCAATGGAAGTATCAGCTGATCTGATTCTGGACATGTTTCTGCTTCTCT
>JAKBRR010000133.1 GCA_021845325.1 Thermoplasmata archaeon | reverse complement strand
AGATTACAGACCGGAGATAATAATAGGTTTTAACCACGCAGCTTATGATATCCCATTAATTTATACCAAACTGGTAAAATTACCCTATGCTAAACAGTTATGGGATCTCAAATTCTTTTTTGCAACATCATTTATTGTTGATATGATGTATATTTGTGCAATGGACCTCTTCTCATGGACCGGGGAATACAAGATTAGAGGATTAAAGAAACTTCTTGAGCATGAACGCTACTCTAAACTACCTCTTGACAAAAAAAAGGGCATAGTTGAAATTGACGGTATGAATAAGGCCGAAGCCATAGAAAATCTCTGGAAGACAGACAGGAATAAATTCATGGAATATTGTAAAGGAGACACAAGAGATGTTCTTATTTTATACAATTACATTTTTAAAGGAAAGGGAATAAGTTAAAATTATCAGTATTTTCCAAATTTTTCTGCTACTTCTTCCACATTATCCATATAATCATCAAAGATCCTGATTATATCTTTTGATGTTATTATGCCGAGATATTTGCCATTGCTTCCAACTAAAAGCCTTCTTATTCCCTTTTCATTCATAATTTTTGTAATCTTCATTGTAGGAGTATCAGGCGGGGCAGAGTAAACCTCTCTATTCATTATCTGACCCATTGTTACGTCCTTGGGGTTTTTGCCCGGAGCTACTACTTTATAGAGTATATCCCATTCAGTCACAATACCCAGTATAAGTTCAGAATCAGCAATTAAAGCATAACCTACCTGATCATTAGCCATAATTTTTGCAGCATCTGCCACTGAAATAGTGCTCGGCATAGGCGCCGGCAGTTTTTTCATTATGTCTTCTGCAATTAATACCATGATTCAAAATAGCTTTCACATATTTAATACAATACGGCATAGGATTATGCGAAATTTCTAATATCCAAAACTTAATCGTTGAATGCTCTACTAGAAGAAATTAACCGGGTGTTTTTGTTTCTTCAACAGAGCAAAGAAAGAAAGTGTTCTCAGAGCAACATAATTCTATCTATCAAAAGTAAACATAGTTTTTGTCACCTCTTATTTCAAAAGGCTTTAATAGGCTGTGTAAATCATCTTACGTCTAGGAAGTGCTTAATATGGAAAAATTATTACAAACCGGAACAACCACAGTAGGATTAACTGTTCAAAATGCCGTTATTATGGGGACTGAAAGAAGGGTCACAATGGACCATTTCATTGCTCACAAGGACGGAAAGAAATTACATCAGATAGATACCCACGCAGCTATGACAATTGCCGGGCTCGTTGGTGACGCTCAGGTTTTGGTCAGATACATGAAAGCAGAACTGGAATTATACAGAATGCAGAGAAAATTCAATATGCCAATAGATGCCGCTGCCACATTACTTTCAAACATACTTAACCAGTCAAAATATTATCCATATATGGTTCAGCTTCTTGTGGGCGGGTTCGATGGTAAACCCCATTTATACTCTGTAGACGCCGCTGGAGGCGCTGTAGAGGATGTATATGTCAGCACAGGATCCGGGTCTCCATTTGTTTATGGAGTTCTTGAATCCATGTACAGCAAGGATATGAAAATTGATGATGCAATTGACATGGTCATAAGGGGAATTACCGCTGCAAAATCAAGAGATTCAGCATCAGGCGGTATGATAGACATAGCAACCATAACCGCAACCGATGGATTCAAGCAGATCCCGGAAGAGGATATTCTTGCAAGAATCAAAAAATTAAAATTAAACTTATAATTTATCATTAATTTTTCCATTAAATTTATAATTAAACGGAGCAAATAAAAATGTCTTTTAAAGACTATATAGAGGAAACAAGACGTATTTTCGACAGAATCTTGCCGGAAAACGGTATAACGGAAATAGATTATGAAGGGCCAAATATTGTAGTTTATACAAAGAACGAGGCTCTTTTTTCAGGGAGGGATGACATTGCAAGGCAGGTTGCCCAGGAGATTAGAAGAAGAATTGCCATAAGACCGGACCCAAGTATACTCACAGATGAAGTCAAGGCTGAGGAGATTATAAGGCAGATAGTGCCAGAAGATGCAGCATTAAAAAACGTATATTTTGAAGCCGATACGGGAGAAGTTGTAATTGAACTTGAGGAACCCTCAATATTGAATCAGAGAGAAAGTAGTATAATTCATAAGATTAAAGAGGATACAAAATGGTCGCCAAGGCTTGTAAGAGCACCTCCAATGCATTCTAGAACAGTAAAGGAAATGAGGGAATACCTGAGAGAGATGAAGGATGACAGGAAAAAATTCCTTCATGCTCTAGGTCTCAAGCTTAACATCCCACCCATGGAAGGGGAGGTGTGGGTTAGAATGACTGCACTTGGTGGTCACAGAGAAGTTGGAAGAAGTGCCACACTTGTATCAACAAACAATTCAAAAATTCTTGTAGACTGCGGCATGATGAACACAAACTCAAGCGAAAGCAAACCATGGGAGGGTGCTCCATATCTTTATCTGCCGGAAGTTCAGCCGCTTTCTTCTCTGGATGCGGTTGTTCTCACTCACGCGCATCTGGATCATTCAGGATTAATTCCATTGTTAAACAAGTATGGATATGAAGGGCCAATTTACATGACCCAGCCAACGAGAGATTTAGCTGCTCTGCTTCAAAATGACTACATTAAGGTAGCACATGCGGAGGGTCATAAAGCACCATATGAATCAAAGCACATCAGGGAAATAATAAAGAGGAGTGTTATATTAAAATACAATGAAACCACAGATATAACTCCTGACGTCAGGTTGACATTTTACAATGCAGGTCACATACTGGGCTCAGCATCTGTGCATCTGCATATTGGTGAAGGACTTTATAATATTGTATTAAGCGGAGATGTGAAATTCGAAAAATCATGGCTTTTTAACATGGCTAATAACAAATTTCCAAGAGTTGAAACATTCATGACAGAATCCACTTATGCCGGCAGGGATGATTATCATCATACCAGGAAGGATGCCTCAGAGTCACTGGTAGAAATAGTTAATAGAACATTCGAGAGGGGAGGTTCTGTTCTTATACCTGTTTTTGCCGTTGGAAGAAGCCAGGAGGTCATGATGGTTCTTGAGGAGGCCATGAGAACCGGTCTCATTAAGAACGCACCGGTTTATCTTGATGGAATGATCATGGAAGCAACTGCCATTCATGCGGCTTATCCTGAATTTCTAAACAGGGAATTGCGTGAGCAGATTATGGTAAAAAGGGAAAATCCCTTCATGAGCAATATCTTCCATAAGGTAGAAACTAGAGACCAGAGACAGGAAATATGCGATTCGGTAGAAAATCAGATCGTGCTTGCAACTTCCGGTATGATGAATGGTGGTCCGGTCATGGAGTTTTTCAAGGCATGGGCTCCCTCTGCAAAAAATTCTTTAGTTTTTGTAGGTTACCAGGCTGATGGAACTCTGGGCAGAAGGATCCAGAGAGGTCTGGATGAAATAACCCTGAGTGACGGCGGAAAGCAGGTAAAGTATGAGGTAAAGATGGCAATTGAAACAGCAGAAGGTTTCTCAGGACATTCTGATAAAAAGCAGCTTCTTGCATATATATCGACAATGCATCCCAAGCCATACAAGATTCTGGTTAATCATGGAGATGGAGAAAAAGCAGCGGAATTCGCAAGGCTCATTAGGCAGAGATTTGCCATAGAAGCAACGGCATTAAAGAATCTGGAAACTATCAGGCTGATGTGAGGTTAAATTATGGATGTGGTAATATTCAATGAATCTTTTCTAAGTGGAAAGGGAAAGGAAGAGTTCAGGCAATTTATCATTGAAAAAGATCCAGAACGGATAATAATTGTTCCAGGTACAGTAAGGAAAGAATTGCCCGTTAAATCAGACGTTTTAGAAAAAATTCTGGGAAAACCAATAAGGTTTCTGGAATTGGAGAAAAATTCAGCAGATGAAAAGGATGAGGAAATCGATGTGGAGTCGGCAATCAAAGCCAAGGTTCTTGAACTTGGAATTCAATCTGTAAGAGATTATGTATCAGATTATCTTTCAGATGCAAACTCACTGAATTCTGAAATTACTTATACCCTTTACAGGGCATACTTTAAATTTTATGGAGCAGCGCTCGGAAAAGAATATTCAGAGAGATTTGAGAAGAAAAGAAAGGAATACCTTTCAAGCATTTTGGAATTGAAACCCGGTAAACGGGATATACTCCTCACATCAGAAGAGGATGCTTACTGGTATATAGATCATATAAGCGGTCACCAGTGAATCAATAAGTTTTAAAAGCTAAATTGCATCAGGAAGAAGCTTGCTTTAGTGCAGGGTGATTTAATTTGAGTATGTTTCAGGGAAGAGCAACAAGTAAACCCTCAGGTGGGAAACTTAGAACCTTAAGGAGTAAAAGAAGATTTGAAATTGGGAGAGAACCTACCTTAACGAGGGTTGGCGAAACGCAGAGAAAGGTTGTAAGATCATTTGGCGGGAGTTCAAAGGTCATTCTTTTAAAGGAGCAGTTTGCAAACGTTTACAATCCAAAGGACAAGACAAGTAAAAAAACAAAGATAATTACCGTGAGACAAAACCCGGCAAACCCTCATTATGTACAGAGAAATATAATGGGAAAGGGGTCAATAGTTCAGACTGAACTTGGTGAAGCTGTAATTACCTCAAGACCAGGTCAGGATGGAGTAGTAAACGCGATTCTGAAATGAGAATCACACTTTATTCTGAGTATTTTAATGAGAAAAATTCAAGACGCCTTGGGCGTAAGATAAATCAAAAGGCTGCTAAAAATTTTACCAATGAGAAACTGGAATCTATTTTGCGGGACCTTAAAATTAACTTCAGTACGAGAAAGGGAGCATATCCAAGAACATTCTACAATGAATCTGTCATATATGATATAGAATCTGAAATCAGAAAATCATCACTTATCAAGATTATTGAGAGAAGGCTTTCCTGAATTTTTCTTTCTCTTCTTATATGAATAATACTGCATTGGATGTTTAAGCCATTCCGAATTGCAGATATAATCATTATCCATGTAACAAAGATGGTTTGATTTCAGAACACTGCACCTTGGCGGTGAATATTCAGTGCCAGATTTTTCGCCTGTCACATGATTGACCTGATAGGATGTAATTCTTTCATTGAAATCAGGCGCGGATTTGAAAATATTCATTATTTCCTCATTTTTCATTCCAACATGGTGCAGGAAGCTGACCATGGTGAACCTGGCCATGTGAGGAAGATTTACACCGGAACGAGCATCTGAGAGATAGTGAAGGATGCACGGCGGAAAACATGAAGCATCCACTGATCCAAGATCTCCGGAATATTTCATTTCTCTGGCTTTCTCCTGAAGATCAAGGAGCTCCTCCGAAATTGATGACAGAATAACGTGGCATCTTTCAGAATCTATGCTTTCCAAAATACTTCTGGCCTTTACAAGAAAAGCCTCCCTGATTACTTTGTGTAAAACATCGCCGTCAACAAGTATCTTTCCCTTGAGGAAGGTCTGGTTAACCAGCCTGAATTTGGAGCCGGAAATTCTCCTTGAATATGTGGCGAATACCTCAGGATCCATAACATAACAGGACAGATCTGGATTGTATCTTGCGTTGACACCATATTCAAACGCATAATCTTCCACTTTTTCAATAGTTTCCATGGAAAGTCTTGATTCAAAAATATCTCTATAGGTGTTGAGAGCCCTTGAAGTGAAAGAATTAATATCTATATAGGCAAGTTC
>JAKBRR010000132.1 GCA_021845325.1 Thermoplasmata archaeon | reverse complement strand
TTCTTGAGTTTTTCAGTCAAGGTGATTTCCTCATTTACTTTTTGAATAGTTTCGTCTGCAGTGGATAAAATTTCAGCAATTTTTTGCTGCTCTGAAAGTGGGGGGAAAGGAAATATAAATTCTTCAATTTCTTCTCTTTTAACACTAGGCAGTGTAGTCTTTGCATTTTCACCAGTAAGTTTATTCAAAGACATAAATTCAAATAAGAATTTCTGCGATATTTCAGTCTTATATTCTAAATAAAAGGTAGTATCAGAGGGCCATGATGGAGTTCTAATGTCCCAGACTGCTCCAGCAGTACCTTTACGGCCTATAACTATAGTTGAAGTATAGGTTAGTGGTTCACTTACAGATCCGAATACTCCACTGGACCCAATTAGAGGAATCATTCCTTTGGTTTTCGGGTTAGATTTGCCATATTTTACTTTAGCGCAGTCTCTTATCCTCTTTAAATTCCATTCCTCAGGTATCTCCCCGATCTCTGTCATCTTGTATCTGGGTCTAGTCAATATAACCAAGCTCCTTCATAAAAGAATTCAATTTTTCATTTACTTCCAGAAGTTGCTTATCAACCTCATTTATTTCAGAAAGCACGGACCTTAGGTCGATCTGCTCCTCCCGATTTATCTGAGAAACATAGAGCGTAACGTTAAGGTTACCATTCTGCCCAAGCACTTCATCGTTGGTTTTTATTACAGAAAATCCACCATATTCCTTAAAGGTTTCAAAAGTTTCAGCTATTCTCTCAATGTTTTCTGGATATAACTGATTCAGTTTTCTTATTTCTTTATGTTTCCCGAATTCATTTGAAGCATTAATGAAAAGTATCTTTCCTTTCTGATTTATACCCTTTGCCTTGTTTAATACAAGTATGGCACCAGGCGCACCAGTGTTGTAAAACAATTTTTCTGGAAGGGAGATGATGCATTCCACCAGATCTGCTGCGATTACAGAGCTTCTGATTCTCCCTTCAGCATTGCCTCGGAACAGCGATCCCTGATCGAGAACAACTGCTACCCTCTTTTTCGATGATGCAAGCATGTGCTGAATCCAAGCCCAGTCTCCGCTGGATTTTGACGGTATCCCGTATGGGAATCGGTTGTAATGGTCATTCTTCAGCTGATCAGGTTCAAAATTCTGATTCCACATTGGATTGGCGGTAACCTTGTCAAACTGCATTAATGATCCATCTGGGTTGGTGTATGATGGCCTTTCCATAGTATCACCAATTTTAATTTCAGCATCAATATCATGGATTATTGCGTTCATCTTGGCCATTGCGAATGTAAGGCGGTTAATCTCCTGACCGTAGAGGTTTGGAAAATTCAAGGTACTATCTGCACCGTATTTCTTAACAAACGCACCGTATGTTCTTATTAGAAGACCTCCGGAACCGCAGGCTGGATCATAGATTGATTCTCCGGGACTCGGGTCAAGAATTCTCCCCATAAGTTCTGCCACTTCCCTTGGCGTATAGAATTCCCCAGCACTCTTTCCAGAACCTTCCGAAAACTTTCCTATTAAGTATTCATAAGCATTGCCAAGAACATCAGCATCAACATCATTTAGTCCAAGTCTTTTGCTGCTGAGTATCTCAAGAAGTTTCTTCAGGCTGGCATCTGATATGGTCCTGGATCCACCAGTCGCTTCATTGTAATCATTCTGGTCAACAACACCCTGCAGTCTGGGATTCTCGAGCGCAAGGTCTCTCATTGCTGATGTTAGATATTCACCAAGCGATTCCTTCTGCCCTGTTATATTAATCCATCTGGATCTTTCAGGGATGTAGAATCTCACCAGCTTGTGATCGGAGTTTACCATTGCCAGTGCAATATCTCTATTGTCGGATATGATGCGAAGTTCATCTTCAAAAACATCGTTAAGCCTCTTTAGAAAGACTAATGGTATAATGAAGTCCTTGTATTTTGGCGCCTCTATTTCACCACGTATTGAACATGCAGCTTCCCATAGCCATGATTCCAGTGAAGCGTAACTTTCTCCTTTCTTCATATATTAGTATGATTTGGTAACTTTTACATTTTGCCATGACCGATTGTCAGGAGTGACATAACCGGTAAAAATTATATTTTTATAGTAACTTTCCTTCAATTACATATATTAATAGTTTGGTGTCTTAAAAAAATTGAGGTAATAAGCTTGTCACTCACCGACTATATCCGCGCTTTCCATCAAACTCTATCAATACACCTGAAGAAAGCTGTCTGCTTGAATCACATGTCTGGGAGAGCTCTTTGCTCCAAGTCTTTTCTGCATGCCTAAGATGTACCAACACTCCCTCCTCCTTCACATACTGTACAGCAGGCACAAAATCGCTGTCTCCTGTAATCAGTATTAGGTGCTGAATTTTATTTTTAAGGGCTAGTTTGATCATATCTATAGCTAATAGGATGTCTACTTGCTTCTGCTGGAATCCCCTCTCATTTTCCTGAAGTTTCCCAGTACGAATCTCAAAATTATCTTGAAGGCTCAATGACGTCAAGAAATTTTTGTTGCTCGCCAGATTCACATCATAAATATATGTTCTGAAACGCTCGGCTCCAATTTCTCTGCATAGGTTGTCACTCAATTCCTTGTAATCAAGCTGAAACTTTCCGTTTCTTCCTTTGAGGCCGTCAATTACTTCCTTTTGTAAGTATGAGTTATCTATCAAAACTGCTGCCTTATCATTATTCAAATCTTCACCGACCAGAACCACAGAGCTTATCCATGATTCTAAACCAAATCTTCATAGGACATATAAAAGAATGCAGAAATTATGAATAAGCTGAAACATAGGATTTTTTAATATTGCAATTATGTGTTCTGGCCTAAAATGACTTAATATGTCAATCTATTAAAAAATTAAAAATCGCACATGTAAAACAAACTTGGTGTCTAATTTACCAATCCGTTTAAGGATCCAGCAAGGTAGTCTTATTAAAAGGTGACGAAGAGGCTCACTTAATGTCTAATAGAGGCGTACTTGTAGCTCACTAACAGAAAATGTTATATATAATTCTGTTCTTCGGTGCAAACGAGGTGGTCCACAAAAAAAAGGTGTATATTGAAGTGCGTGAGTTACAAATTTTAAATTTACTAAAATACAAATTGAAATTAATTGTCGTTAATATTGCTACTTGATATGTAACTAGAGTTCTTTTTTTTGTTATTGATTTTTGTTATTGATGTATAAAATATTTTAGTTTATGAAAAAGTAAATGCCGAGATATAAATAGAAGGAGGTGAAAAAATGAGAGAGTTAATTGAGAACATACAGGAACATGTTATCTTGAATATTGGTATAATTGGATTCATGGTTATAGTACTAGTAATTTCGTTGAATCAAGTATATCATTCTTCAAGTTACTATCCAGAAATGTTAGCTTTGGAGTTACTTGCCGTGTTTGTGTATGTAGCAATAATAATTGAAATATTCGCATAGAAATCTTTGTAATTCTGAGAATGGACTGATGATATGCGAGAATTTCTTTAAAAGTCTTGGGACTAAAGTCCCAACTCGATGTTTTTTGAAATCTTACTGTAAATCGCAAATACGAATTAATATATCCTCATTATTCCCATTAATGCCACATTTAATAGACATCTCACATGTTTCAAAGAATGGATATTCATTGAATATTACGTTGCCGAAAAGTCTTTGGAAAATGCTTGATATAGATGAAGAAAAATGCACAATAGGCTTCTATGAAATGGATGGTAAAATAATCATCCAGAAGATGAAATAGGTTATTTTGCCCCTACATAGCCATCTCCAACAGATGCTTTTCCTATGACATCGAATTTATTGGTCTTATATGAAATATGGACAGGGGAAAATAAAAAGTTCGTAACATTCTGAAGAGGGGGCAGGATATCTTTCCATATCCTTAAACTCTCTTTTTTCTCATTTTTCAGGGCATCCACAAAACATATGCTGTATACAAATTTTACAGGTTTGATGAGAGAACAGAAAACATTGGATACCATGACAGAGCATGAGAAAGCTCTGAGGAAGAATGGATACAGGGCAGGTTGGAATGACCGTGCCGAAAATGACAGGGAGCTGATTGAGGATGCTGCAAGGCAGAGCAGTGATTATGAAGATTTCATAAGCAACATAAGGGAGTTGTTCAAAAAGACGGAAGAGTCGATACTGTTATGAATAAATTTGAGAAAGAATACGTTACAGGTAGAAAGGATCAATTTGATGTGGATTATGCCATTTTCAAGAAAGCCATAGAAGAGACTGAGACCAGGGAAGATCTCATAATGAAAATTGAGGAAAGATTCAATTACGTAATATCACATGTGGCCAGTGAAAGGGCAAAGGATCTGCTTCAGGAAATGAACTTAATCTGAATTGACCAATTCTATAATTTCCAATATTTTTTCTCCTATTTTTTTGCCTTTATCCGTTAAGCTTATCATGTTTTTATTTGGATATGATTTAGTATCCACTCTTGTTTTTATAATCCCAATACTCTTCCCTTTTTCTATGCTGGAATAGAGCTGATGGACCGGGATATCAGTTTTTTCGATTATTGCTGTTATCTGTGTTTCCCCTTCCTTATGAAGGTAAGATATGAGTCTAAGAAAACCTGACTGCTTTTCCAATAACTTAAGAGTTTCCACATTTTAGCATGACTAAGTAGACCTAATAATTTTCTATTGCGCAACCAGAAATAATTTAAGCAGGAAATGATTGCGTAAACAGCAATCATGAAATCAGTGTTCAGGTACTATGGTGGAAAGTTCAACCAACTTAAGGATATTCTGGCCGTTATGGAAGACCACAGGGATTCATTTGATATCGTTGTGGACGTCTTTGGCGGTTCTGGAAAGGTGCTGCTGAACATTCCTGATGAATGGCGGAAGGGCAAGGTCTACAATGACCTGGATGACGATCTCTATATTACATTCAAGGTTCTCCAAGATCCTGCAAAAAGATTGGCACTCACAAGAAAACTTAGACTTGCATTTGCCCATGAGAAGGCATTTATGGAGCTGCGGGATTCAAAGTACCTTAATGATGTTGACACTGCCTTCAAGCTTATTTATCTTCAGACCTATTCTTTCATGGGGGACGGGAGATCGTTCGGCAGGAGGTTCAAGGGAAGTACGCGTATGTCAAGATTCACTATAGAGAATTTTGTATACGTCAGGGAGTGGACCATAGAGAACATGGATTTCAGAGGCCTTATGAAAAAATACTCAAAACCCCTGGTGCTGTTCTATCTGGATCCACCGTATCTTTCATCCGGAAGGAAATACAGGCGCAGTTTCACCTTAGATGATCTCAGGGATTTGAAGGTGTGCATGGACAATCATCCGGGTTCATATCTGCTTAACCTGTCATCTTTCGATCAGGGCATGGAGGAAATATTTGGAAAACCTCAGAAGGTGATCGAATACCCAAATCCACTTGATCACAACGGTACAAGGAAATGGGGATGCGGGTACTGGTGGAAGTATCTATAGTATGTAGCATTCAAGAGATTAGTCGGAATTAAAATGGGCCATTAAGATATTATTGACAGGTCATATCTATCAGGAACCCATAATGAAGTTCATTGATTCAATCAATCTCAAAGAGCCTTTGAAAATGCAGGATGGTACATGTGGATGGTATCTCTATGGGGTCGCCTGGATAAATAAGATATGACTACACAAAATAGATGGGCGTCCCACATGAATGGGATAACAAAATCAAAAATTTTCTTATTAGAAAGGATAATTAATGGTTAAAGGTTATAATTATGTTGAAACTATTAAGTGAGA
>JAKBRR010000131.1 GCA_021845325.1 Thermoplasmata archaeon | reverse complement strand
CAAACTGCCTCGCATACTTCCATGTATATTCAATAATTTCAAGGTCCTTGCTATGAATTGAAAATTCAGTCCCAAGGAAGTCTGCCAGTCTTTCAGCTTCTGCAACGTGATCAAAATGTCCATGGGTTGCGATCACACCCGCCGGGTCTCCAGGCATTGTTGATGCCATCTGCGCTATTTTATCAAAGTCACCTCCGGGATCAATAATCACGTATTCGGATCCAGAGGATATGAAATAACAGTTTGTATGTAACGGACCTACTGTCACCATCTTCATTGCAGCCCTTTTCACTTTCATCTTTAGGGTATTTTCAACGCAATATTAGATTATAGCGGTTCCTAATAGCTGCACGAAGCATTGGAAACGTTAACATTATTCTACAATAGAAGTGCAGGTGCCGTATATTAAATCAAAAGTTCAATACAGGACAGACCTTTAAATACTCTAAGTAGATTGTCAATTATGAGTTATCAGATTGGACTTGAGAGAGAGAAACGCAATATTGGAGAGATAGAAAACAAAGAGAATTCCAAGAAAATTCTGGAATTCTTGGACGACCTTGAACTGAACAATTTGTCAGTTGGAAGAAGATACGCATACGCTCTGAGACTTCGGAAAATTGAGAGTTTGTTGAAGGATAAATTTCTGGATCCGGATGAAAAGGATATCAAACAGGTATTATACACGATTCAACACACAAAAATTAAGTGGGGAAGTGGAGAACTACACTTTCCAACAAACAATCAACAGGAGTCGTATAGAATCACATTGAAACGGTTTTACAAGTGGTTGTTGGGGGAAGATTCAGAATATCCAAGATGTGTGAAATTCATTAAGATTGGGAATTCACATCCGTCTCAACGGAAGAAACCGGAGGATATGATCAGTGAAAATCAGATACAAAAAATCATTGAGAATTCATTAAATCACAGGGACAAGGCTCTGTTCTCACTGTTATATGATTCAGGTTGTAGAATAGGTGAATTGTTGACACTAAAAATTAAAGATGTGAAGTTCGATGATTTCGGAGCTATGATATTGGTGTCTGGGAAAACTGGTGTAAGACAGGTAAGAATAATTGGCGATTCAATTCCGTTATTGAGATCATGGATTGAAGTTCATCCAGATCTCAATAACAAAGATTCATTCTTATTCTGTGGAATTTCAGGTTCAACAATCAAAAAACAGATGAATTATCATGAGGTTTATTCATCTCTAAGGAAAACGTTGAAAAGGGCTGGTATACAAAGAAGAATACATCCTCACTTGTTCAGACATACACGAGGAACAATATTAGCTTCTAAAGCTATTGGTAATGCTCCACTTGAATCACAGATGGGTTGGGTTCATGGAAGTAGACAGACAGCTACCTATATTCACTTGTCTGGAAAAGAACAAGATATGGCTATTCTGAAAGCTTATGGATTCAACATTGAGGATGAAGAATCACAGGAAAAGAAACCAATAAAATGTCCAAGATGTGGAGAATTGAATATTTCAACAGCCAAGAAGTGTAAGAAATGTTGGATTCCATTGGATATCAATGAGGCACTTAAAGAACAACAGGAATCGATGGAACCGTTCATGAGATTCGCTTCCAGAAGTCCAAAACACATGATAGAGTTCATTGAATATCTTGCAAAGGACCCGATTGCAAGGAAATTTATTGAATCTATTGGAAGAGAAGAAATGAAAAGAAGCGGTTCTAAAGAGAATCCGGATGATGAAGTAAACATAAAATTCAATGTTTCTCAAGATGATGAGGAACAATAATTTTTTTTTTCAAAATTTTGTTTACAAACTGCTGTGTTGAACAAATACTTAAACAGAATGTAGCTTGAGCTTTTCCGCCTCCTCTTGCCCGGGTATGATCCTCCATGCCCTGTAACTTGATCTATTGTCTTCCAGGAATCTCTGTATGACAGGAAAATCCTCTTCTCTCACGATGAAATTGCCATCCTCATACCTGATTGCAGGTATGGAATCCAGAATTCCTTTCACGTTGTAATGATATTTCCCGTAATTGGAAGCCGACCTGTAGCCGTAAAGCTTCCTGTATATCCTCGCCTGTTCCTTTCTCTCCATTCCATTGCGCTTGAAAGGTATCCACACATGTACAAGAATAGCTGTCTCCAACGATCTTGAATGCACAAACATGTAAATACTGTTTTGCTGTCAATACAAATGCATTTGCATAGTATTCATGCTGAAAATGCAAAGACGAAGGTCAGAAAGAGCCGAAGATGGGGGAAACCGTACAAGGACAGGAGAGACTGGAAAGAATACAATGAAGAACTGGTAATAAGAGGAAAGATGATCTTTGATCTTGATTTCGTTCAGAAATGCGATATTGAACTGAAGAGAATGAACTCAGGAAAGCGTGGATCGCCATATCTCTTTCCTGAATCATTCATGAAATTCATGATGATATGGGAGCAGTATCTGGATTACCGTGGCCTTGAAGGCATGGCAAGATCCCTGGTGGATCTTGGCATAATACCATATTATGGCGACTACACAACAATATGGCACAGGATACATGACATGCAGCCATCCCTGGACATATCCGGATTGGAGAGCATATCTATAGGCACGGATGGCAGCGGACTGAAGACAAACAACGCCGGGTCTTACAGGACAAATAAGTACGGAGATCCCGATGCCATGAGAAGAAGGCATCTCGTTGTCATAATAACCGCAGATGTCAGGACAAAAGATGTGATCGGGATAGAGGTGCACATCGAGGGCCAGGGCTTATCGGAACCCGAGAGTGCACAGAAGCATGTCAGGGAAGCTGTCATGAAAGGAATGAACGTGACAGAATTTTATGGTGACGGTGCATTCGACACAAATAATCTGTTCACGCTCATGCACCAGATTGGTGCCAAGCCGGTGATAAAGATAAGGAAGAATGCCTCCACTGATCACAACAGGGGATCGAAATACCGCAGGAAAGCAATAAGGGAATACCAGAACAATGGCTACAGAGGCAGTGGGCGGAGGATAATGCCTATGGTAAGAGATGGCCGGGAACAGAAGGAATATTCTCGGCAGTGAAGAGAAAGTTCGGTGAAAATTGTGTTAGCAGATCCCTTGAGGGTCTTGAAGCAGAGGGATACCAGAGGATCTGGGTGTACAACTACCTGAATCAGAGGGCAAAAAGAGAGGTGAAATCACTAAACTGATAGCAAAGTGTGAAAATCAGAAAATAATCAACTGATCATTGGATCTAGAGGATATTTGTTCAACAGAGCATAAAAAATCAATAGGTTTAATTGTTATTTAACAGGGGTCCACTTAATACCATGTATAGAATATTCCGTTTCCAACAGGCCTTTTAAATTTTCTAAATCACTTTTTGATCCACTTGAAGGTGTAATAGGGCACATTTCGCCATCTTTTAGATGCTTAAACCCCCATTTTATTCCTAATTTTATATCATAGTTCCATTTAACAAAGTCTTCGCTACACATAGTATCTATAATGGCAAAAAACGTTGTAAACATTAGAACTCCTGGCTTAAGTAAATTATCTTTAGGACAGTCGGAAAAAATCACCTTTGTTTGTTTTGTTATACCTATCCCGTCAAAGTAAGCAGAAAAAGGGCATTTTTCATACTCATGTTTATCCAGAGCTAGTGTTTCACAGGTTCCATCATAATATTTGATTTCATAAATTTGGAAAATTGCCCAATCGATTGATTCTGAATTTGTTCTCTCTAAAGAAGCACTTATAGAGGGGTTTCTAGTACCCCTTTTTCTGTTATAATTAATGTTGAATGTTATCGTTGTGCCATTAGACACGTCGTACTTCTCATTAAAAAGTACAATCTGACTGGCCATTAATGCATAAGTAATTGAATTGCCATATATCTTTTATGCGTTCATTGTAAGCTTTAATTCTACAAGATATTAGCCAAATTACAGCGGGTAAGGTATATTACCGTTTGAAAACTTGTCTAATTCGGATTAGTGCTTTTAAAATTATTCTGAAAAGAAAAGGCAATGAAGGCAAAAAGACCGTAGAACTCACAATATTTGGACATGTTATCAACTTAAACGATAAGTTTAAATTCCTTAAATATAATGGGTTAATGCGTTATGCCCAATGACCAAGCAAAGAAGGTGAATAAAGATCTATTATCGTTAAAAGAGGAAATTGATCTTCTCTGGAACTGGCTTATTGAACTGAAGGAACCTGGAAACACAAGAAGAGTTCCTGCATTCTGGAATATTGTCACCTATGGAAGAATGGTTACATTTCACATGCAGAAAATACTAAAAGGAGCAAATGAGTTTGAAGAATGGTATTCAGTAAAACAGAAAGAAATGGAAAATGATGATTTATTAAAGTTTTTTAAGGAATTGCGGAACAGGATCGAAAAAGAGAAATTGGTACGGCCTTCAAATGTTACCTATATATCTCACTTGGAATTCCCAAAAGATCTCAATAAGTTAGGACCACCGCCACCGGGAGCAAAGGGTTTTTTCATAGGAGATGAATATGGCGGATCTGGATGGAATGTTGAAGGGCCAAATGGAAAGCTGTTCAAGATGTACGTGAATTTGCCATCTGATATAGGAAGCACTTGGATGACACTTGAAAACATTCCTCATAAACATAAAGACAAGGAGATAGATGATGACTCTCTAGAGTCTATCTGCACTCTTTATATTGATTACCTAAATGGCTTGGTAGAAGAAGCAATCGATAGATTTATGGTTAAATAGAAATCGTATAACGCGATAAATAAATTAATTGGTTAGTGTTAGTTGTCTAGAGCATATTATGGGAAAAGCAGAGCTGAAGATCACTACTTCAGATGAAAAAGGTACTAGAATACAGGGAGTCGTAGTTCGTATTTATAATGAGAGTGCTTGGCTTCCTTCAATAAAAAACTGGAAAGTCATCTCTAATGAAAAAGGGGAGTGTATCATACAAAACTTTGACTTTGGTGATGGAGATAAGATCAATTTTCAAGCGGATTATCTTAGTAAGGATGGGGTGCGCTATGTCGGTTTTCATTCAGATAAAATCGTTGGACCAACTGTTATACCAATAACTATGGTTGAGTCTTTAAGCGAATACTCTTTTTCTCTTGTCGCAAGTAAAGCCGGACTTGAATTCTTAAAGAATGATGGTGATGGGAAAATTGTATTGGAAGCTATTAATGAACTTGAGATCGCCATAAACAATAATCTGCCACATGCGTCTATCTCCCTTTCTACCTATATACTAGAAGGACTGATTAGAATTGAAGCTATAAAGAGAGGTCTTTGGAAAGATGAATATGCCAGTAAAACCTACGGCGATCTAGTACACATTAATGAGTTGAAAGATCTTTTTGAGCCTGGAGAACTTCAGAAAATCCAAGCTTTTAACGCATTTAGGATACCAGCAGTACACTTCAAAAGAGTAAGAACAATCTTAGCAGAGGCACAGGTCGGTGCTGAATTGATAAGTCAGTTAATCACACGATGGTTTAGCACAATCGTCAGTAAAAGTAAGTCTTAGTTATATCAAAGAATTTACTAATAATTTAATCCATTAAATAACTGCATTAATTGCGAATAATCTTAGTTATCGTTCTTTTAGTAGATAGTGTACAGAATCTTGTGTAAATATAAACCATGAATGGAAAATTCATGAAAAGAAAAAGGATACCTCCTTGAAGACAACCAAGGAGGTAAAACACACATGGAAGACATAGATAAAATGGTAACGGAAGTCGCAAGAAAAGCTGTAAAGGAATTCCTTGAGAATTTGATGAATACAGAAAGGGAT
>JAKBRR010000130.1 GCA_021845325.1 Thermoplasmata archaeon | reverse complement strand
ACATGTTCCTCAATCTTCTGTCTCTGTACCTTCACTTCCAGATTCTCAACATGCTGGATGGGAAATACAGCGTCAGGGATGTTCTGCTGATACTGTCAAGAATAAAGATGTACCAAATGGAAAAGAGTGAGATCATGAGCGAGATACCGAAGAAGGCAAAAGATCTGGTATCATATCTGAAGATTGATCTTAGCATATTACGTAAAAATGCTTGAGTTAAGGCTTAATTCTATATAGAGAAACGCCAATGTCACGATTTTATTTCCCTTTCTATTTGTGCAATTTCCTTTGAACCAAACCTATAGAGGTCGTAGATTAGTTTGTTTATCGTGAGTTTCAGGTCATCTATTTTTTCAAGTTCTGTCTCTGTCTTATGATTGGTCCTAACAACTATAATCCTGTTGACAAGTTCAATGATTTTTTGATATGTTGCTGTTTCCATATCAGAGTCGAAACTGACCTTAAGTGGAAATCTATGAACATAGGCAGATTTCATTGTGAAATATCCACCCCTAAGGTTGGTAGATGTCTTCATTAGAAAATAAGTTAGTAAATCACTGTTTAGGATTGCAAGTATATATTCATCTGCAAGCTCTGTATCTTTGATTTTTCTGACAAAGTAAACGGAATCTATAACGTGAAATCCAATTGGATCCCAGGCTGCTTCTGCATGGTTCGCAACTGCAGGCACTAATATTTTCTTAAGAGACAGAAAATCATGATTTTGGGGTCTACCGTAGCAATAAAATTCTTCACCTTTGAATCGTCCCTTCTCTCTTCGTTCAAGATCTTCCCTGCATTCAACTAAATATTCCCAAAGTTTTGGGCTATGTTCCTTTAAAGTACTAGGTCTCAACAGTTCCTTTCCAGAATATGGGTAAATCAAGAGGTGGTCTGTAGATTGTATTTCGTACTGGGCTATGTTTTTACCCTTTAGTGAAAGTTTCACATATGTCTTCTCGACTTCTCTATATCCGTCCAATTGCTTTGAGTATATTTTGTAGTATTGCTTGTTTTCGTCTATTTTTTTCACAAAGAAGACTGAGTCTGCACGAGTTCCGGTACCCTGCGATAATGAGAAAAAAGTACCAAATTGAGGATATTTAGAGATTGAATGTAGAACATCTTTAGGATTCGAACTGATCGATATAAGGTTCCAAGGTTCATTGCCAAGCCTATCATAATCCAAAGTTCCTGATTGCCACATAGTTTTTTCACTAAAGCTTTGTTCTATAGCCTTATTTTCTAAAGGACCGACGTAGATCAGCACGTTTACTTTGTTTTGCTTGTTATTTCTTAGAAATATCAGCATTGTGTAATTGGTTGCGCTACCAAATACCTGATACGAGCCAAAATTGACTATTGATTCAACCGCCTTGTTTTTAGAAAACAGTTCTCTTGCTTTCTCCCCCATACCTGCATGAAGCCATTTATTTGGCCTAATATAGCCCAGTTTACCTTTATCGGCTAGCAAATCGTACCCCTTTTCTAAAAAGCACAGATAGATGTCGAACTCCTTGAATGCTGTTTCATAATGTGACTTGTAATACTCCCACGTTAGAGGGTCCTCTTTCAACAGTATGGACCTGACATAAGGTGGATTTCCTAAAATTATGTCAAACCCACCATTCTTCATAATATCTGGAAACTCCTCTTCCCAGCTAAGTGCCTTGTCCGTTACTGAGTGATCATCTATCAGGCTGTTTCCAACCTTTATGTTATTCCTCAATATAGGCAATCTTTGCTTGGTCTCTGAAATTTTAAGAAGCAGGTTTAGTTGAGCTATTTCCACTGCTTTGCTATAGAGGTCAACGCCGAATATATTGTTCTTGAGTATCTCCACTTTCCTAGAATAGAAATGGTCTTTGCCCTCCACGTCCAGCCTTGCAGTTTCAATGCCTTCTTTTTCTGCCCAGTAGTTTTCTAGTTCTTGGTAGGCTCTTAAAAGAAAACTACCAGAACCACAGGCTGGGTCTAATATTCTTACCCTTCTAACTTCTTCAAGTGTATGTGTTTTTATATATTCTCCAACAGTTTTATTAACTATATAGTCCACAATGTAAGAAGGCGTGTAGTAGATCCCTTGCTCTTTCCTATGAGTCATAGATTCTGAGAATTTGGCACTTTTGTGTGTTTTCTTAAGGATGTGACCAAGATATTGTTCGTAAATGCTACCTAATGTATCAGACGCTATGACTGAAAAATCATATGCATAGGAACCCATGGGAGAATAAAGGCCCTGTATTACGTCACCTAAAGTTTCGTTGCTTATCACCAAAATCTCATATGTGCTATCCTCGAACAGCTTACTGTTATAAGTTTCATCATACTTTTTGTAGACTTCCTTTATTTTTCGTAGGAGATTCCCTCTTCCTTGTGCGGCCCATTGCCTGAAGTTTTTTTGGAGTTCGTTAGGTTCTAGTTGACGGTCTTCAGTATTTCTGATGAAGATAAGACGGTCTAGAATCTTTTGTACAGCTTCGTCAAGTTCCTCTTCATTTCTTATCTTCCCTGGGTTATTCTTTACGATATCTCTACTTAGTATGACCCTGAAATCAATTAGGTCTGAAAGGAGTTGTTTATCAACTGGGACCCTGACAAGACTTTTGCCCCATTCTTGGGCTTTGTCATTTAATTTGTTCTTTTCGAAAGCCTCCTTGCTGAGCAGTTCCAGTTTGTCTTTATCCTTGTCTAAGAAATCGTGGGCATGTATTGTAAAGAAATGTTCACCCTCAGGCTTGTCAGCATTATACACTGCAAGTTGTCTGAAATTTGTGAGAACAGCCCAACTGCAAGAACTTAACCATGAATAATTTATCGCTTGCCTGTCATAACCTTTGCCAAACAAAATGTCAGTTTTTGAACTCCATTTAGCCAATAACCATAGTCTACTCTGCCTTTGGAGATGCTTTCTTCCAAGGTGATTTTGTCATTACTCTTTTTTATTCCTCTTATGTTCCAACCTAATGCCTCAAATAAAGGCTCAATGAATTTGGTCTTAGTCTCTGCTTCGGTGTATTTTGAGAACTCACCTTTTGCTTCCAATTCATCAAATCTATTCACTAATTCTTTAATCTGGTCAAAGTCAACTGCCATTGAGTTTTCATCCTCACAATGATCTGGTCTATCCTACAAAGAGGATATATGTATCGTACAATAAACTTCCTTTATTTATTTTCATGGCTCCCGTTTGTTCTGGTCAACTTGTTAATTGATTATATTACACCAACCAGTTTTGTTTAACCACGAACTCTTGGTGAATTCGTATAGATGAAAGATATAATCTGAGGAGGAAATTAAATATTAAAAAATTAAGCCAGAAAAGACACCATCCTAGCTTAAATTAGGATATTTTACTTAAATCTAAAATTTTCTTCCAGAGATCGCCTTTGTAATAATTACAGCCATAATTATAATGACCACCATAACAGTACTTATTCCAAGAATGCTTGAAATATAATTTACTGCTTCGTTTCCTATATTTGTTAAAGGTACTAAGCTAATTCCGGTTTGAAACGGATTTGAAACGGAAATTCCTAGCAAACTTGAACTATATAGGTAATAAAGCCCTACAAAGACTGCTATGAAGATTATTACAGGTCCAGCAACACTTTTACCCATTTTCTTTACCTCGTTTATTTGTCACGTTGTTATGCTTGCCCTTCTCTTTTGGATTCCACGTGAGCAATCGTTGCTCGTCAAATCCTGCATATTGGATCTTCTTGCTTTCAATGAGTTTATGTACACTTTCTTTAATGGTGTCTAATACCATTTTGTTCTTACCAGTCCCTTTGTCTATTCTAGCAATGAATGTTTCTACATGATTTGTATTTAACAGATTTAGAAGGTCCAGACTGACCCCCAATCCCCCATCTTTGAAAATGAAGTGCTTAGGATACCGCTTGACCTGAATATAAGTGTTCTCTGTAATCTTGCCAATCGCCTTAGTCCCTTTCAGTACCGTATTGTTTGCAATGTGGAATCCGTTAAATTCTTGCTCACTCGTTCATACCCCTCCTAACATATCTTGTGTGATGTATGATCACCAATTGATACGTCATTACTATATTAGTTACTAGAACATAAATTCTTCGCTTAGGATTTTTCCTAACGTGAAAGATAATAAATAAATAACTAATCAACATTAGCGATTAATGCCCGAGGCAACCAAGGAAAAATTGACGTTAGCATTTAATGAATATGAATCTGAACAATTGAATTCCATTCAAATGACTTATTTATTTGGAAAAGGGTGGTATTCACTCATACCTTCCGTTAATGATATTCTTAAAGGCATTATTATTTACGCATCCTTTGAAACTAAAGATAAACGTGTGTTAAGAGGCTTCTCAAACAATTTTTTGCGAAGGAGGAATCTCCCGCCCAGCGAAGAGGAATCGGAGAATAATAAGGATATCGATGAAGAAGAATCAGAGGCAGGATTAAAAGTAGTTAATATGGGAATAGAGGATAAACCAATAGGCGAGGTACACAGATTTGTTAGGCCAAAATCAGGCAACTATTCATTTTACTTTGACGAAAAGGATATCTCAATTATCGAGAATATAAAGAAACTAGTAGCAGAAAGGACTAATATAGCATTAGATAAGATTACTAGTCCAGAGATAGTGAGAGAGTGCTTGCATCTTGTACTCGACAACAGGTATAGAAACCTAGATTACAGATATGTAACGTATTTGGGATTTCTTTATTCTTTGAGGCCGGTTATATCTGTTATTCTTGCTAGAATGTCGAAAGAAAATCATGACGAGTCTATGAATGAATTAATATCATTACTCCAATCATATGCAAAGCCCAAGGAAATTGAGACAATTCTTTCTCTGCATAGTGAGAAGAAACTCTTTGAAAAATTTGAAAAAGCATATTTTGAGAACCCTAGTATTAAGAATGAGTCATCAATCGAAAAGATGTTTGGGGAATATATTAGCAATATGGGTGGGTTTGACTATTATTTGGCATTTCTCGGGGCTGATATGCTGTATTATGCTTCAAAAACGTATATTAAAGAGATACCTGATATACTGCTTTACATAATCCTAAATTCATCTAAGACAAATTTAGGATTTACACTAAGCAACATAGGGATAATACTGAATGCGATGTTTGAAACAAGCGATTTCTTAAACAAGAGCAAGCAGATGAAAATCAATTGATATTAGGTCATTAGAAGTCATAGCTGAAAGCAGCTTGAGAAGAAACAAAAAAATCCTTTTTCAAAAATTCAAAAAATTACTGTTTGCCAAAGTGCTTGCTCACTTATGATATTCTCGATTTGAGCCATATGTAATCTTTGTTTTCTATCAACCCATTGTCTTCTAACTTGTGGGTCATATCAATAAGCTTTGGTTCTATATAGCTCCAATCTTTCCTTATCTCTCTTCTAATGGCTTGATGTTCTTCTGTCTTTTGTTCTTCAGGTTTTCTTTTAACCTCTTTTAACCGTGTGTAATTATGCTTAATCAATATTTAAATCGTCATTCTCTCGGTTTGGACAGAATATTGAGAAAATACGATAGAATTTCACTTCAGGAAGTTAAACGAGATTATTTAAAATTATTAATGGAAAATTGTTCGTGTCCTAGTTGTCCATTATTCTCCCACATTCATTTCTCTAGATGGGACACTTTTCACTCAATCATCGAATTTCAGCACTTTTAATATATGACAGAAGTATAAACCAGTACATTGCGAGGGTAACTAAGCTTGGCCAACAGTGCAGGACTTAAGATCCTGTCTCGCAGGAGTTCGTGGGTTCGAATCCCATC
>JAKBRR010000129.1 GCA_021845325.1 Thermoplasmata archaeon | reverse complement strand
ACGAACTGACGCTTTCTACTGGGATTCTAGTCATTTTTCTCTCATCACTGTCAAACCGGAAAACAGATTGGTCTGCAGATAGTTTACCGTTTGAAAAGATATGATAATTCTTATTCAAGCCCAGCACATCTCCATAAACCGGCAGCCTGAACAGATGGGTTTCCATTCGGGTTTTGGACATTCTTCTTTCAAGGTTTTGATTATATTTTCGTATGTTCTATAAACCAGAACCTCATTCCGCCTAATTTTAACCACTTTTCTCGTCTGCGGAAGGTGGAGTATCCCGATGGGATCTATACCTATTATTTCATATATTATCTGGAGATAAAACAACAACTGTAAATAATGAGGTAAAGACGGTGTTTTCCCCTTTTTTATTTCATGAACTTCAAGCGTAGGCTTGTCATCGATGTAATCTATTGAACATAGACCTTGAATTGTCAACCTCTTTCTCAGTCTGGGTTTAGTTTTTTCATCTATATATTTCCCGATCTGTATGTGCTGATTGTCAAGTCCCACATCTATTCTTTTATTCGAAAGCCACAGGCGTGTCTTACAAGATGCATAATCAAAGAAGTGATTTCCTGTTATACCTCTTTGTTCAGATAATTTGGGACTTTGAAACATATTCGACCTCCAATGGCATTAGCATACCTGGATATATGATTTTCAATGCAGCGGCCAAATTATGCAACGTTTTCTGTGAGATTATCCCTGCATCATCGAATGCTATTTCCAAAAAATGTGATATTTTTTTGAAATAGATTTCAATAAATCTTTCTCTATCTAATAGCTCTCTTTCCGAAACACTTATTTTATCCGCGGGAGTGGCAAAATGAATCTCGACCGTAGATGGAATCTCTTTAAATGATTTAATCAAATAGATTGAATCTTTTCCGCTACCAATTACTTCGGTTAAACACCATTTTTTAACCCATATTATATCCTCACTGGTTGTCATAAGACCGCTCTCTCTTTCTAGTCCTACTGGAACTGTCATAGATTGGCCTCTGAAAAATCCTATGGAAATTAGAAAATTGTGCCACCATTTGCTCAAGTCCTTCAAGTCACTTGGATCTGGATCATCCAATTTACATAAATCGGTTACCGTCTTGTTGAATGATAGCAATGCCTCATAAATTTCAAGTATTTGCTGGTCTCTGAGGTGTATTATAAGCTCATGAATTTGCGGACCTAATATGTGCCTTGCGTCTTTAATTGTGCATAGAGCCAAAAATGCTGCAAAATGCCTTTTTATTCTGGAAAGATAGATCTCTTTCTTAAAAAAACTATCCGCAAGATTAGATATTAAATCTTGGAAATCTATGATATTGTCAGGTATCCTTTCAACGAAAGGAGTTCTAAAGTGAACAGTAATAAAACCTGATTTTCCCTGCCGGCCGATCCGCCCGTATCTCTGCGTCAAATTCTCTATATATAATCCCGGTTCTATATGTGAGCGAGACACATCCAGATTCAATCCCTGCTCAGCAGCGTTCGTTGCCAAAATACACTTCTCGCTACCAGATGGGTTCTGTTTTGAGGTTGCTCTGTTGGAAAACCCTGAGAGATCTTCAATGTACTTACTGTCTAAACCCATTTTTATGAGTTTTTCCCTGGAAATTTCAGCATCAATCTTATGATCGAATAAGTAAAGAACTTTTGAAGCGTCATCGATACAATAGTCCAAAGCTTCCATTATTGGTTGGTCCGTTACCGTTAGAGAAACTTCTCCCCTTATCTTCCTCGATTCTGGTATCTCGTCTGGAAACGAGCTTTCATGATAATCAGCGCAATTTAATCCAAGTTTACTTAACAGTTCCTTAAGCTTATTTTGGGGTGTGGCGGAAGTGAAAACAATTTTTGGTATGTTATGAATCAATTTGCTTAAATAAATCAGGGCAGCTATTTTCCCTAATTCTTCCTCGGAATATACATGATATTCATCAAAAATTACAACATTAAGTTCTGAAAAAATGTCCTCTGTGCTGCGATTACGAGTAAATTCCTTTTCCCTGTGTTCATCATAATTTATGTCATAAAATCCTGTTAAAAAAAGGGCAATTATGTCCGGATTAGAAATTATTATATCATTGATGACAAAATCTCGTCGAATCTTTTTGGCTCTTTCATGGAGCGTAAGACCAACTAATGATTTGCCGGTGATCTTGGTTATATTGATATCTCTTAATTCAGAATTTTCGGTGATTTTGCCAACAATATCACTATAAGTTTGCTCTATTAGAAGATTTGTTGGAGAAACTATAAGCGTTTTTACCCTTCGGACAGTCAGATAATTACATCCGGTTGGCAGAAGAAAAGAAAAAGTTTTCCCTGAAGCAGTTGGGGCGTCAATGAAGATACAATCATAAGGACTTTTAACTATGTCCCTAATCATTGCCTGGAACCTATGAAGTTTCACTCCAAGAGCGCTTTCGCCACAAAATTCGAGAAATTGCGGTTTAAAAAGAAATGTCTTGCTGTTCATTCCCGCTTCCATTCAGTTATAAGGTGCAAAGAACCTTGCCGCTTCACTTATAGGTACTCCCTTGACCAGAATATACTGAGATGCAGCTTGTTCAACGCTTATATGATATCTTCCACTTTTAATATCTTTGAGGATTTCACTGAATCTATCTGGGCCCAGTACAAGAGAAAGGCTGTAAAGATTCAGTGTTATCTCTTTTATATCCTGAACTGGCTTTTCCCTTACTATTGCTAGGGATTCCCGCGTGTTTCCAAGTCTTACAGTGAAGACCTCCGGAAATTTTACCTGATCTCCTAGAAAGCAACTCACGAATGAAAATTTATTACCTGGTTCTATTCCCTGACGTCTCATCCAGTTTCTCATTGGTGCTCTCTCGGAATCTGCTATTGCTTTACCCTGCGGGTAACCCTCGCTGATGAAGCTGGTGGCAATGTCAAAGACTTTTGTGAATGTGCATTCGGAAACCGGTTCCAATACACTAAGAATAAAACCAAGATCGGTAATCTCACTATAATTTGGTCTATGTGATGCGTATCCAAATCTTATTTGCTTAAAACAAAGTGTATTGTTAATTGCATAGATCATCGAAAGATCCCCTATCCATGGGAATGTAGTTGTTGCCCCGGCTGCTCCAGACTCAATTCTACTTCTGTAATATAAAGGGGAAAGAAGGGTCAATTCATAGGCTTTCATTCTCTTCCTCTTCTTCTTTTTCTTCTCCTTTTTTCTTTAAGCTTGGCTTTTTCTTCCTGTCCTCAGAAAGAATCTTGGCGTATTTAACTAAATCCTGAGAATCAGCTTTGAGCTTATTGTAAATTGATTGCAAATCTTCATTTGAAAGTCTGTCAACCCTACTTAGGAATTCTTCTATTTCGGAGCCAGCGACCACTTTGCCGGAGTGCTCATTGTTCATTTTTTCGACAACGAATTTGTTGATTGATTCTTTGAGTTTTGCTGGGTCCTGATCCCAGTTCGCATCAAAACTCCTGGATACGGTGTATGAAGTTATGGGCAATTCTTCCTCTCCTGAATGGATTGCTATAATGCTGTTTTTAATGTTTGGCCCTGTTATAGATGTTTGTGCGCCGTAACTTCTTTCTTTAAGGCATAAAAGTACATGCACCAATGATTCTGGCGTTGGATTGATCATTGTAATAAATGATGGGAAGAAAACGCCCGGAATTATGTATTCAGTATTAAATAGACTTGTACGGTTCTCTCCCTTTGCCCTATCCCACATTGTGCCCATTTCGGATAATGAATTATGTGTAAGCTGTTTCGTTATTTCTGACCTGCCCCGTATTGAGTACGAACTTGAATAAAGAATTCTTGATGGAAGCATAGCCTGTCCCGCGTCTCCGCCCTCAACAACACTATCACCGAAAATTACCGAATTAGGGTTGGCAAGATAAGAAATGGATCGAACGCTGTTATACTCATATTGGGGGTCTATTACCTTAAACGCTCTGCAAAGTTTTAGCCCCATAAGTTTTTCCTTGGATTTAAACTTCCTTGCAGGTATTTCAATGACCTCCTTTTCCTGTTCTGGTCCCATCCGAATCACAAAAGAAATGGACGCTTCTGGGTCGTCGCTCCTGTCAATCATTGGGGCGATTGTTTCTCTCAAAATAAAGATAGAAACAACTCTCCTTCTGTTCTGTGCCATTGCTGGCACGCCGTCTTCTTCACCTTTCGCAAAATATCTCTCACCAAATGTGGAATAAATATATTCCCTGATTTCTTCACTCATTTTTTTCACCCTCTCTTTTTTTATTTATTATTTGTCTCCATTTTGCAATATTATACATAAGAGCAAACTGCGAAATGAGATCCTTTCTGAATTCATTGCCCGGAATTCTTTTTTTGAAATCTGATCTCATAAGATCAACAAATGAATCTGAAAATCCCAAACAGTGTGCTTGGGACTGCTTGCCTGAGAATTTTTGACGGTTTGCATATTCCCAGAGCCTGCCTGCAATTTTTTCCTTCAAATCTTTGTCATCATCCCTGAAATATCTCAGATAGACTTTCATTGCTTCCCGAATCATCCATGTGTTGTCATTGTTTGACTTGGGTGGTTCAGTTGATATCCCGCATGCCTCATCTACTACTTTCTCCATTCCTCTTGTATTCAATTCTTTTTCATATTTTTCCATATACCATTCCACTCCTTCTTTTACACTCTGATACTTATTTAGGCTAGAACTTCCAGGCGTATCCTGAATACTTCGCCAAAGAATTTGAAATAACCCTCTTCGCCCTCTGTTTACGTCGTGGATTACCCATGAAATGGCATTTTTTGATCCATTAATCCTAGAAATGCCATAAATAAGTTTTAGAAAGATATTAACTGATTCCAACTCATCTATCCTTATTATGTCAATTTTTAGGTTTTTGATCCAGCTTGGCGCGTTATCCCATTCTAACATTGGAACGAAAATTCTCTTTGAAGACATCAGAGATGTGAGTTTGACCTTGACACCAGTCTTCAGGATGAAATCCAGAACGTTAGAGAGAAAATAAAATTCTTCAATTCTTTTGCGGGGTTTCGCTGTAAAAAATATCATGTGATAAGATAATTCCCTCTTTGACCTCCTGCCAAACCTTATTGTTATATTTCTGTCGATTTTCTCAATTTCGTATTCTATTTTAATTTCTCCAGTTCTGCTTGAAGTTTCCTTCAGTGAATCAACTAAGTTCTCTAGATTTATTGGGACATAATAATCTCCTAAATTGATGTGAACGCACAATGCTTCGCTTTGCTTGCCAAGTTCAGCTCTTCTTAATGTGTTTTCTCTTAGGCAGTATTTGCAAATTTTTCCATTAAACTTATTCTCGTCGTATTTTAATACGGTTATTTTCCTACCAGTTCCACTTGTGGCCTTAATGCCGAATGAATTTTCCTCTTTCAGAGGCGTTTCAGCAAAAATTCCGCAATAAACGCACATTGACGACTTATCTGGCGGTTCCTGTATCAAGAAATTAGTTCCGGTTGCTCGATTAAAGAATTCACTATAATCAATGGCGTTATCTTTGTCGAACCTTTGTCCCAATATTAAAGATATTTTGCCGCAGATTTTGGAATATTCTTCTAATAAAACGTCATAAGAGGCGCCACGAAATAGGCCTGCATAGCTGATTGCCTCAATGGTTTTTCTTTGGAGTAGATCAGAATTGTCAAAGATTGAACTTCCAAAGGCCTCAATAGCAAGATCATGCTCAGCGGTATTGATGTCTCCTGACTGGTCACTACAAGAATAAAGTACTCTTTGAGCACATGCGATCAATCCCAGCATTCTTTTTCTCTGGATATCAATATCTG
>JAKBRR010000128.1 GCA_021845325.1 Thermoplasmata archaeon | reverse complement strand
TGAATAATAGTATAGGAATATATAAGTTATCTTTTTTGTTATCTGTATAATTCTTAGTTACCATAATTAAAACTTAAAAATATTCTATAATATTTAATATAAAATAACAAAAATGAAAGAATTATTGCTAAACAGATCAATTTAGGAAAAAATTAATATTAAAACTAACTGTAATATTTCTCTCTCAATTTCTTTTTATCAACTTTTCCCGTGGAAGTCATATCGAAAGAATCAACCTTCACATATTCATCTGGCATCCAGAATTTTTCAATTCTTTTTTCTTCTACAAACCTTTTCAGGAACTCATCTATTTCCCCTTTTTTAATAGTAATATCTGAAGTGTAGAATGCAACAGGCCTTTCTCCCCATTTCTCATCTTTCTTACCTATAATAGCCACTCTGTCAATGCCGTTATATAAACTCACAACATCTTCAAGTATCAAAGTAGGAATGAATTCACCCCCAGATTTAACCGCATCTTTCTCTCTATCAACTATACAAAGATATCCTTTTTCATCGATATATCCAAGATCACCTGTGTGAAGCCACCCTTCAGCCCATAACTTTTTTGTAGCCTCTGCATCCTTATAATATTCCTTTGCAACATATGGAGACCTTACGAGGATTTCGCCAAATTTATTCGTTGCTTCTGTGCCCACTTCCGATTTTGAGTGTAATATTTTAATCTCGACAAATGGGGCTGGAATTCCTGCCTTAATTTCGTACTTTTCTTTTTCTTTATCATCAAGTCCCCAGGTTTCACTGTTTATCGTGGAGAACGAAACGAGAGGTGCTGTTTCAGATAGACCGTAAGCTCCAATGCTTGTAACATTAAACGTTTTGGCTCTGTTCTTTAATTCCATGGTTAGAGCTCCACCTCCTATTATACATCTCAGG
This sequence comes from Thermoplasmata archaeon, assembly GCA_021845325.1. The sequence goes on along the minus strand of JAKBRR010000128.1, from coordinate 4,937 downwards.
TTAAGTGATGGCAGTATATTACTGGCATTTTTTGCAGCCAGCAACATATACAGTATGGAAGGGACCATTGCAGTTGTACTGACCTTTTCATTTTTCATAAGTTCAAGTATCTTTTCTGGATTATATCTACCAGGAAGTACATATTTAAGACCCTTAAGAAGAAAAAGTTGAGGAAGCCCCCATGCATGAACATGAAACATTGGAACGAGGGGCATTAAAGTATCACCTGACCCAAGGGATATGGGATAATCAGACACAGTATTAGCAATCGAAAATGCATGAAGCACAATATCCCTATGGGTAAAAGAAACGCCTTTAGGCATTCCAGTGGTTCCCGATGTATAGAAAAGTGTTGCAGTGTCGTCTTCTGATACATAAGGGAGAGGCGTATTTTCCTCTGAATTTAAAAGATCGTCGAAATTTATCACGTTATTAAATGGTAAGTTAATTTCTTCCTTCGTAGTCCTATAAATGATCCATCCCTTAACAAAACCAAAAAGTTCCTTGTATTCAACAAACATTTTAGCTATCTCATCTCTCAGTATCAAGTACGAGTCTTCAGCGTGCTGAATTGTGTAATATATAAGCTCTGTTGGGTATCTTATATTAACTGTGTGCAATATGGCACCAGTCATTGGAACAGCATAAAAAGACTTCAAGAAATTAATTGTATCCCAGTCAAGAATTCCTATTTTATCCCCCGGTTTAACACCAATTTTAACCAATCCCTTTGCCAGAGAAGTTACATCAGTGCCAAACCTACTGAATGTTGTTGTACCAAATTCTGAATCTACTATTTCCTGACTTGGATTTCTTACAGTACTACTCTTTAATAAATTTCCAAGTGTTAGTTCATATTTTACGTAAGTCATTGAGAAATAAATATTACCAATATAATTTAAACTTCCCAAATTTTCATTTCGCTTATATAGGAAATTATTATTCTTCCGAACACTTTCCTAAACTAGGCTTTATTTAGGAGAATTAATATTAATATATATTACATTAAATTTATTTATATAAGTAATTTAATCTATAATTAGAATTATAATACCATCTTCCTTTTACATCGTAATTTTCTGCTTCACCGTTCTATCATATTTTAAAAGTAACGATTTTCACATGCTCCTCATACAATTTGTTCTTATTACTTAAAAACGTTTTGGAAGAAGACTTTTATGTTATGGTGCCGATATCCACTAATGGAATCGTCAGCAAAAGTAACAAAAAAATTGGAAAGAAAACCTCGATTGAAGAAAGAACTTGGATTCTATGAGCTTTTGATTATCGGAATAGCTGGATCTCTTGGAAATGGTGCTCTTTTTGGAACCATTGATATGGTAGCAGGAGCTGGACCAAGTGCGATTTTGGCATTCGTATTCGGAGCTTTTATCTACTTAATGGTGGCGTTTACATATGTTGAGCTTAGCAAGGTCTACCCAGAAGCAGGTGGACCAACCAGGTACAGTATCTATACTCATGGACGATGGACCAATCTAATAAATTCCATGGCAGATATACTATGGTACTTATTTATTCCACCAATAGAAGTCGTGGCAATAATCATAGGTTCTGGGTTTTTCCTGCCAGGTGTATTTGTGACAGATCTGGGATACCCAACAATTGATGGAGGACTTTTAGGGGTAGCACTACTTCTAACATTTATTCCAATTAACTATTTTGGAATTAAGCAATTTGGAAAAACAAGCAATTGGATAGGTTTGGTAAAACTGGTATTTTACTTAGCCATGGTTATAGGACTAATTGGATTTGTATTTGACGCTAAGAATTTATTTAAATATGGATTTTTCACCACACACACTCCTATCATTTCATTTCTATCGATCATGCCACTGGCTATGTATGACTTTGGTGCTACCCGGGTTATACCAGATCTTGCTGAGGAAACGAAACATAAAAGTGATGTAACAAAGGCTATGATTTTTACAGTTGTTATAGAATCTCTTATCTATATTGGAGTCGCTTTTGCTATAATACTTGGTTTCCACTGGAGTTCATTTGGTATTAAGCCTGGAGATTTCGGCGCATTGACCAGTGCGCATGCTCTAGTTGGTTTAAACCCATTCTTTGTGTTTGCAAAAAGGTCAGGATTTTACTGGATTTTCATAGCTGCTTTAGTTACAGGTTTCTTGGCTCCATATGTAACAGGATATATTTATGCTGGAAGTGGCGCAAGAGTTATGATGGCCATTGGGAGATCTGGATTTATTAATAAAAAGTTAAAGTCTATAAACTTAAAACATTCAATACCTCTTGTAGCATTGATCACATTTACGATGATAGGAGCTATTATTGTTTTCCTATCTGCACCTGTCCCCTCCATTTACAGTTTTATAGATGACGCATCAGCGGCTGGATATCTGGGACTAGCAGTGACTCCAATAGCACTAATGGTATCACGAAGGCAGGGAGTAACTAAAGAAAAAGATAAGTTTAAAGGAATGTGGTTGATAGCACCACTTTCAGTTGGGCTAAGTTCTTTGATTCCATTTTGGGCAGGTTGGCCTTCTGAGCCTTATGCAGTCTTTCTGATATTTATAGGTTGTGTATTAATAGGAATTGTTTCTAAGGTTAAGATTGGGGCTAAAAACGCCATATGGTATGTAGCCTATATTCTCTTCCTTACTATTATGACTCTCATCGGTAGTGATGGCTTTAATGGAACAATCACTTCACTGAACTTTTCATCCATAGGGATTCATTACACTTTTGCCATTACTCTTCCATCATCATGGGGAACACTGATTCCATTTGATTATGCAACTCTGATTATATTCATTGTAGCAATGGCAGTCTTCTACCCCTGGGGAGTTCTTTCAGGGTTTAAGAAACAGTTTGATCATCCCGAGTTTACCAGACCCGTTCTCGATGATCTACGAATAAGGAATGTTGAAATGGTAAAAAATTCAGAGACAATAGAAGAGTAACTAACTTTCATTCCATACATTTTTATTTAAATTTCTGCTGTATCATTTATTAATAGAGTTTAAACTGATAATTAAACTATTTAAAAGAGTAAAAAAACTAAATATTATTTTCAAGCTATGGTATTAATTTAACCTTAACTTTAACGAAGTTGAAATTCAGTATTGAAAAGCAAATCATATGGATAAATGTTAAAAAAATAGAAAGGATGTCCGATCTTAATAAACAAAAAAAATTCCACATAGAGTTAGAAAAAATAAAAAAAACTCGTAATTAAGTGTGATACGAAATGGAAAATGAAAATCATATAGATAAGAACAAATCTAAAGACAGTAATGTAACAGAAGAAGATCTTCTATCAAAAAGAAATGTTTTTAAGAGGTCTGCAAAAAGGAATATCTTCTATCTTATCTTTGCCATCCCTGCACTGGCATATGTAATAGGTCTTGCAATAGTTCCAGCTATAACTGTAGTCTACGATAGTTTTATTGGAAAGCATGGTTTTACTCTGGCAAATTATCTAGCCTTGCCCAGTTATGGACTATATGGGGCCATAATTAATACTTTGCTCGTCAGTGTAGGTGCTCTTATGATTCAGCTTTTTATAGCACTGGCAATTGCAATGGTTCTCATAAAGCCGTTCAAAGGTAAGAAAGCGTTCTCTACACTAGTTATTATTCCATTGGGTATATCTACTGTAGTTAGTGCCTTTGTGTTTTCTATAATATTTCAGGCAGTTGGAGGATATGCAAACTCAGCTCTAGTTTCAATAGGATTAAAACCCGTAAACTGGTTTAATACAAATAGTTCTTCACTTGGTGTTGTAATGTTTTCTGATTTCTGGAAGAATACACCTCTGGTTGCACTAATTCTATACGGTGGTCTTTCATCTCTACCACCAACATTATATGAGGCAGCATCAGTGGATGGGGCTGGTGCAGTTAGTCGATTTATACACATTACCCTTCCAAACATTGCACCAATAATGTCAATTGCACTTCTCGTAAGAGGTGTAAGTGAGTTTAACATTTTTGCATTGCCACTTGTAATTATAGGATATCATCCACTTATAATGAATACTTTAATATTCGAAAATTATTCTTCACTCCAAACAAGAAATATCTCCTACGCAGCTGCAACGATTCTTCTTGCTATAATCATGGTGTATTCTGTCATTGTAGTAAGACTGGGAGGTGCAAAAGATCATGTCAGATGAGAAGGGAAAATGGACAACCTATATTGCAGTAATTATCCTCGCTATTGTTTTTATATATCCGCTATGGATACTTATTATCTATGCTTTTCAACCTGCATATTTAACATTTGATAAGATATACCCGGGGCAGATTCCGCTTGCTTTCACATTGAGTAATCTTTTTCAGTCATTTAAGGAAGTAGATTTAATAGGTCCATTGACAAGAAGTTTGGAAGTAGCGTTCATGGTTGGTCTTATTGCAATTGGCCTAGGTATACCAGCAGGCTACGGTCTTTCTAAGCTTACATCCAATCTGTCAAATAAGCTAATTGTCTTCCTTTTCATCATAAATATGATGCCTGGACTGGTTATTGCAATACCAATATCGGTTTACTTTCTTCATGCGAATCTTGACAACACTGTGTTTGGCGTTGCGTTTGCACAGGAACTAGTTGTATTGCCACTTTCAGTTTTTATCATGTTAAGTGGATTCAGGAGCCTACCACATGATCTGGAATATCAGGCAAGAGTGGATGGTGCTTCTTTTTCTTCCACGTTTTTTAGACTTTTAATGCCAATGATAAGAGTACCAATTATGGTTGCATTTTTACTGGCATGGATGACGTCATGGGATGAATTTACCTATGCTGTGATAATTGCTCCAATAGTACCAACAGATTCTACATTCCCTGTAACATTGTATAATTATGTGTCAAGGAACCTTCCACTGGAATCTGCAACATTTGCATTGGTAGCAACTATACCAGTCATAATATTAGCAGCTGTGCTTCAAAAG
>JAKBRR010000127.1 GCA_021845325.1 Thermoplasmata archaeon | reverse complement strand
CAGTATAGGCTTCTGTTTCCCTCTTATCTACGTAGTGTCCTTTTTCTCTTGCAGAACTAAGGATAGTGCCCTGAATTTTGTGTAAGAGACTCTAGTATAATGTTTCCATAATATACTTACAATTACTTATGCTGGGACCCAATATCCACCCATGGTGTTCAAGCGGGTTAAGCCACATATCATCCTCACAGAGGATGAGAGAAAATATCTGGAAAGCATAGTAAGATCGAGAACAGCAGGCGGAGGATGTATGAAAGGGCCAGAATAATACTGATGGATTCAGATGGAAAGAATCCCGGTGAGATTGCCCGTGAACTTGGAACAAACAGAACAAAGGTATACCTGGTGATAAACAAGGCACTCACCCTTGGAATTCAATCAGCCCTTCATGATCTTCCCGGCAGAGGCAAGTCCAGATCACTTGGAGATGATGCTAGATCCTTCATAATCTCAACGGCCTGCACGAAACCATCTGATCTGGGAATACCTCAGGAACTTTGGTCCAACAGGTCACTGACTGCATATATCAGATCAAATGCCCCGGAGGAATATCACCTGGATGGAATTTCCAACGGAACTGTATCGAAGACACTGACAAAGAGCAATATCAGGCCATATAAGATAAGATACTACATGGAGAAAACTGATCCTGAACATGGGAGAAAAGAAGCGGAGGTCCTCCATGTGTACCAGGAGGTCAAGATCCTCAGAAATACAGGCAATTGGGAATATATATCCCGACAGAGCGCCAGACAGGGATCATGGATACGTATCCAGGAATCATGACTATGTAAGGCATGGAATCTGATCGGATCCAGTACAGAACCCTCTCCCGCATAGCCGGGATAGATCTCTTTACCGGTCACATAATAACCCTTGTTGAAGAGAGGCACAGAAGTTCAGAATTCATAAAATGGCTTGACATGGTTGATAAATATTATCCGCCTGATTATGTGATCACCATAATCATGGACAACCATTCCATTCACTCTTCCAGGGAAACAATGCAGTACCTTGGTGAAAAACCGCACAGATTCCATTTCGTGTTTACGCCTACACATGCATCATGGCTTAACATCATTGAAACGTTCTTCAGCAAGATAACAAGGTCAATGTTGAGGGGAATAAGGGCCGATTCCAGAGAAGAACTGAAAAGAAGGATACTTCAATATGTAGAGGAAACAAACAGTGAACCTGTTGTCTTCACATGGAAATACAAAGTGGATGAGATGCCTGGTGGAATAGAGGCATAATATTGCAAGTGTAATTAGGAAACGCTATACTAGTACTAGCCTAGATCATGCAAGAAATTTCATAAAAAAGAAAAAGATACCTCCCGTATTCCAGATCTGCCATGGTAAGAGATCCCATAAGGCCATTGGACAGTGCTTCTGCATAGCAGAATATCTTGGGTTGTACATAATCATTTTTTTTGTTTCGTTATAAAATTCCTTCTGAATACCTGTGCTTTATATAAACTCTCAATAGTACCGGCATCTATCCATTCTCCTTTGTATACTTCATAGGAAAGTTTGTTGCGCTGTAAATAAATTTTATTGACATCCGTTATCTCGAGTTCATGACGGTCGGAGGGTGACAATGAATCTATTATGTCAAATACAGAGGAATCGTATTCATATAAACCAGTAACGGCGTAATTCGAAATTTTATTGGTAGGTTTTTCGACCAGATTAACCAGTCTATTCTGATTATCTAATACTGCAACCCCAAACCTTTGAGGATTAGAAACTTTCTTCAGAAATATCTTGGCTTGCGAATTAAAGTAATCATTAAAATTAAAATGATAATCTCCTTGGAAAATGTTATCTCCCAAAATAACAACCATTCTGTCATCTTGACAAAAGCTCTTAGTTCTCCTAAGTGCATCGGCTATACCAGAAGCACTATCCTGTAAAGCGTAAGTAAAGTTAACCCCGAATTCTTCTCCACTGCCTAAGTAACTCATGAAGTCTGCGACCTTTCTTTTATCTGTAACGATTATTATGTCACTAATGTTAGATTTTATCAAAGTTTCAATTGGAAAATGAATCATTGGATGATCGTAAATTGGTAATAGATGCTTATTAACTGTTTTTGTAAGTGGTTGAAGTCTTTTTCCTGTTCCACCAGCCAAAACTACTCCTTTCATTATTCACCACAACATCTAATTTCTATGATTTAGTCTACCACTTCATCCTCATTTGTCTCAGTTTTATAATTTTCTCAAAGTATCTTTTACGATCAGTCAGATAATGATTAATTGTCAATGTAAGCCCTTCATTAAGATTAGTCCTTGGTACCCAGTCCAACAGTTGAGACGTCTTTGTATAATTAAGTTTATAACTAAAATCATGTCCTGGTCTATCTGGTACGAAAGTTATGAGTGATTTTGGCTTTTGCATATAATCTAATATCTTACTGGCTATTGTAAGGTTTGAGGTCATCGTAGGTCCACCGAAAAAATATGTATCGCCATTCGGTTCTTTCGAAAGAGCCTTAATTAAACCTTCGACATGGTCGTTAACAAAAAGCCAATTTCGTTGCTGAGCTCCATTTCCATAAATGGGAATTTTTTCATTCTTAGTAGCCTTCAAAATTACTTTTGGTATAAATTTCTCAACATGCTGATTTGGTCCATAGTTATTACTGCAATAGGAGATAGTGGACCTCATCCCGTAAGTTACATTATAAACTTTAACTAAGAAATCAGCAGCAGCCTTTGAAGCGGAATATGGATTCCTAGGATTATACGAACTCTTCTCGTCAAATCCTGTCTGGTTTTGACTATCTAATTGGCCAAAAACTTCATCGGTGGAAACTTGATGAAATCTTAAATTATACCTTCTTGCAGCATCTAGTAGCACTCGGGTGCCAATTACATTTGTCTCTATAAATTTCTCTGAATTATTTATGGCGTTATCAACATGTGTCTCTGCAGCAAAATTTATAATTAGTTCTGGTTTATATTCATTAATAACTGAATTAATCTTCTCCTTGTTGATAATGCTTGCTCTTTTAAAAACATACCGCTTATTTTTCTTAATATTTAGAGAATCTGCCGCATAAGTCACTTTATCTAAATTTATAACCGTGGCAGTCTTAAATTTCTCAAGAAGTTCATTTATAAAGTTTGAACCTATAAATCCTAAACCTCCTGTAACAAGAATTGTTGTTTTGTCCATTCCTTCGTCCAAATTTTTCATCGAAATCATCACCTCTTTTTACTATTGCAAATCATATCCCTCTATCATTTACCTTTGTAATTAAAAAATTCAAAAATCTTACTAATAACATACATATGCTCCTCATCAGAGAGATAAGGATACAAAGGGAGACTTATTACTTCTCTTGCCATCTTCTCTGCTATGGGGTAATTTGAAATAATATCTTTTCGATATGCATTTTGGAGATGTGGTGGAACAGGGTAATGAATATTTGTCCCAATTCCATTATTAGCCATAAATTTTGCAAGTTCATCCCTATTTCTTAATGAGAGGACATACAAATGCCAAGATGGCTTAACCCACTCTAGTGACACTGGGGTTTGCAAATCTACAATTTCGCTGAATGATTCAGAATAAAGATTTGCTAGTTTTTCCCTTCTTCGATTCCATATATCAAGATATTTAAGTTTTACTCTAAGAACAGCAGCTTGTATTTCATCCAATCTAGAATTTTGACCTTTCACGTTACTAATGTATTTTTGCCTAGATCCATAATTTCTCAGCTCTTTTATCTTTTCATAGATATCTGTGTTATTTGTAGCAACAGCCCCTCCGTCACCTAGAGCACCTAGATTCTTAGTTGGATAGAAGCTAAATGCTGAGGCAAGAACATGCCCCCCTATCCTCCTGCCGCGATATGAACCTCCATGGGATTGTGCCGCATCATCTAAAACAACCAAATCATTTTCATTTGCTATTTCTAATATCGGATCTATATCTGCAGGCTGTCCATACAAATCTACAACCAATATTGCTTTGGACCTTTCGGTTATATTTTTCTTAAGGTTTTTATAATTTATATTATACGTTAAGGGATCCGGCTCAACTGGTATAGGTCTAGCACCGGTGTAAGTTACTGCTAACCAAGTAGCGATGTAGGTATTGGATGGGACGAGTACTTCGTTTCCTGGTCCAATGCCAGCTGCTTTAAGCATTAATATAATGGCATCCATTCCGTTTCCTACACCAATTGTATACTTTGCTTGGCAATAATTTGAATACTCCTTTTCAAAATTACTTACCTCATCTCCTAGAATATATGTTCCAGAATCTATAACATTGCTTATAGCATTCTTAATTTCATCTCCTATATCTGTGTTATATCTTGCGAGGTCAAGATATGGAACAATCATCTTTTCCCCTTTATCAGTTGAAAATAAATATCTTTATCTCTTATATAGTCATATTCATCAAAGGTAGTTGAAGCAAGCACTAGTAAAATTGAATTTTCCTTAGTTGAGTGAAGTCGAATCCATATCATTGGCGGTATTATTATTCCATCCTCATTTGCTTTCAGTAAGAATTTTTGCGAAAGATGACCATTAGATAGTTCAATTTCAATTTCGCCAGAAATCCCAAAGAATGCCTGAAATGTTTCTCTGTGTGCGTGTTCACCCCTATATTGATCACTACCTGAAAAATTAATATAGAAGATTCGTTTAATTTGAAAGTGGCCATCCAGCAAATTTTCAATGACAAATAATGAACCACGTTTATCTGCAAATTTTTGTATTTTTATTACTTTAGTATCTTGAAGCATTTTATTGGAACATAATTAATGTATATTTAAATCTGTTTTTTCTTAGACATTGTCAAATTCCGGTTGAAAGATAGTGGTGATACCAGTAGGATGTCCTCAGCAGGCCTTCTGTACTGGCCCCTTAATTAGTTGGAGTAGATTGACTAATAGTATTAATATATTAAATGTAATATTGAAAGGGGTTTGGGGAGGAACAATGACAGAGCGGAGACAATGGAAAGCTGAGGAGAAACTTGCCCTGATCAACGAGATAAAGGAAAAGGGACAGGTTGTTGAAACATGCAGGAAATATGGCGCTGATCCCGCGATGTTCTACCGCCGGAAGGAGATATTTGAAGCCTATGGAATCGAAGGCTTCAGATCAGGAACAAGACATTCAGATCCAAGCATAAGAAAGCTAACCAATGAGAACGAGAGATTAAAGAAGATGCTAGCAGAAAAGGAACTTGAGGTATCTATGTTTCAAGAAGCATATAAAAAACGATGAGGCAGCGATCCTGATGAGTGAATACAGATCAAAGGGTCTCTAGACGAAGAGAATGCTCTTCCTTCTCAGCATTCCCGAGAGTTCTTATTATATGTAAACGCCGGTCAAGATTTGTGCAAAATCGCCGGTTTGAAATTGACCCCCCTTATATATAGCTTTCATTGCTTTTTCACTCCTTCCTCATTGTTGGCAGTGAGTTCTTCTTCCTGTCCTTCAGCCTGTATGACTCGCCCTTGATGTTGATGACAGTGCAGTGATGGAGTATCCTGTCAAGGACAGCTGAAGCCATCACTGAATCGCCAAGTATCTCACCCCATTCGCTGAATGACTTGTTGGATGTGTATATGGTTGAACGCTTCTCATACCGTGAGGAAACGAACTGGAAGAACAGGTTGGATTCCTCCCTTGTCAATGGCAGGTAACCGATCTCGTCCACTATCATCAGCCTGAACCTGGAATATGTCTTTATCCTGTATTCCAGCCTTTTCAGATCATAGTCTCTCTTAAGTGTCTGCACAAGCTTCATGGCGGATGTGTAATATACCGGAATATCGGACATGATTGCGCGCATTCCAAGTGCAATGGACAGGTGTGTCTTCCCCACGCCTGGTGGTCCCAGGAA
>JAKBRR010000126.1 GCA_021845325.1 Thermoplasmata archaeon | reverse complement strand
AGAAATAATGGAAGTCGATCTTTGGACTCTTGATGCAATTTTTTGGTACTATTATCAAAGTCATTCAAGTCAGGTATCATTAGCACTAGTTGAAATGGCAGAATACACGAAAAAAGACTTATCTGATATCTTCACTCCAGAGTATTCCTACACCCCACAGGGAGGAAAATGGGGAAGGGTAGGCGTAGTTTCACTGAATTTGGGGATTAGTAAGAATTATGTACTTTTTTCAGTCGGAGAAAAATTTGCAAAACTGGATAGACCAGAAGCCGTAATGGAGGATGGAACATATGACTGGGTAACTCAGCAAAGGATGAAGTCTAAGGAAACTCCAACCGTAAAAAGTATAAAAGAAAGCAATGTTCTGGGCATTAACGTGTTACTATTTTACAAAGCTAAGGAACAAGATCAAAAATTCACTTATTATGGTCCTTTAACTTTCATAGATGAATATAAAGATAGTTCACAAAACAGAAGATTCATCTTTAAGTTGAATTCTTGGAATGGCATTAAAAATAGGATAATTTGCTCTTCAAATGTTCCAGTACCTTCCATGTCTCCAAGTAAAGATGCAACTATGAGGATTCAGCAACCCCCAACTACTTTCAACTCTTCTCAAAATAATTCAGAAAACATGAATAGAAAGGGTAAATTTAGAAGTGTAAAAGATGATGTTGAAAACAAAAAATTAGGGGATAGTGGCGAAGAACTCGTAATGAAATGGGAAAGAGGAAAATTAAAAGATCACCCAGATCTTCTGAAAAAATTAGAGAGGGTTTCTGAAAAGAATGACTATTTGGGATATGATATTAAGTCATTCGATACAGACGGAAAAGAAATATACATAGAAGTGAAAACAACAAGAGGTGGTAAAAGTTCAAGCTTTATTGTTACATCAAATGAGTATATAAGTTCAAAAAAATATGCAACAAAGTACAGGCTGTATAGACTTTACAATTACAATCCTAAAAGCGGTGCAGATTGTTTCATCTTAAAAGGAGATTTGAGCAAATTTAGTCCTAGGGTATTACAATATAGTTTTGATCCTAAGGATTGAAGTTTTTAAATTTTTAAGTTTATGAGCTAATGTCAATAGTTTGCGGAGTTTTGTATAGAATTAGAAAAAACACAAACAGTTAATAATTTTTAATCAACCCATTATATGAGTGTAAAACTTTGCGTTTCCAAATTAAATATGTACCTATGAAACTAATTAGCCACTGAGATGTATATAGAACAAGGGGGTCATAGAGACCTTTTTCTTTCCTAATAGAAATACAAGGCTGTTAAATAGTGGTTCAAATACACTTTGAGTGAAATTTGGAATTTGGATCAGTTGTTTCAGAGTGTATCTATTGAAAATGTATTCCGCCTCGTTTACAAAATAAAATTCTCGAATGCCGCGGGTTTCATCGTCACTCCAGACATTTAACCAGCACTTGATGAAAGAGCCCATTGTGATTTCTTTATATGAAATCGAAGATGTGATATTGATTTGTTTTTGGATTTTTTTTGTAATATTAAAAGCAACACCTTCATTAAGTGCTACTTTTGCAAATATATAACCTTCATTCTCAAAAAAAGTTCTTAAGATTTCGGTCCCTAACTTTTTTCTAATATATCCCACAATGCCACTTATAAGGGACAATTTTATCTGCTCGTCGTCATCGGCATGATAAAAATCTCTTCTTCCTGGGATTTTGAATGCATGTTGATATTTTAGTGGAATTGAGGATTTCTTGGGAAATTTTACAAATACTTCTCTAGCTCCTCCAAAATAACCGAATGACGGCCAGATCCTTGGGAGATCTTCTAGCTTTAATTGAGATATAGGGTTAAGTTTGTTTTGTTGATTATCTAACAATTCAAGTATACCGCTTTTTTCCAATTCCAACATTTCTATTGAATCTAGTTTATACAGAAAATTTGGACTGTAACTTATGGAAAGCTTATACTGGACCGAGAAGTTTCCACCCAAAGTGTAAGGTACAACATATGAACCTGTTCTTCCGTTATGTTTCGGAACACCGCCTACAAATATAGGGAACTTAACTAGATCATCTGTTGCGATCAACGCAGGCTTTTTGTCAAACGAGTATTTATAAAAATCCATGTAAATCAGTTTCCCTGTTTAAGATAAGCTTTGAGAACTTCCTTGAACATCTTCCCATGGTTTTTGTATCTTAAGTGCAGTAATTCATGAATTATCGCTTCTCTTCTCAAGGATGGATCCATATTTAGCAAAGATTTATCAAATGTTATAATTTTCTTTCGTGAGCAGCTTCCCTTTTTTAATTTCATATCACGCAACCTAATCTGTTTTGGTTTCGCATTGATATCTTCAGCGAATTTCCAGACCTCTCGTTTGAACTCTTCCTTACTTACCATTTCCATTCGCCTTCAGTCTGTCAATTATCTCCTTAGCATTCTCTGTATTCTTCTGTATCTGGGCAATATCTTTACTTTTTGCATGTGACGCAAGTGCCCTGTTGAGTTCAAGCCTGATATCCCTCTCCTGTCTGGGATTAGTGCGCCAGTTTGAATATTTTGTGAACACTGATGACATCTCTGTTGCTACCTTTTCCGCATCAGATATGCTTTTGCTCTTCAAGAACCAGTACAGTGAAAAAATGTCAGGTGACATCTTCAATGAATCCTGATCCCTGTTTGCCTCATTTATTTCAAGGATAAGTGATTCGAGATCCTTTGCAGTGCTTTCTGAAGATTCCTGCCCTTGAGTGTATACCTGAGCTATCTTTTCGGCCCTCTCACCTATTGATATAAGATAAGGCTGTTTCAACATATTTTCCTTAACCTCGTTAATGATGCTGTTAATCATGCTTAATATTCGCTCTCTGTCAGATTCATGATCAGATTTGATTTTATCCAATGTTCCCTCATTTATGCTGTAAGTACTTTTTGGAGGCTTGAATTCACCTATGGATGTATTCTCTCTCACCAGCTGGGCAGTCTTCTCTGAGAGATCGAGATCCGGTTTTTGCTTGTTATCGTAATACATTCTCAGAATGTTGTAAATTCTTGCAAATTTTTCAAAGTTATCCAGGTGAGGCCTCAGGAACTCATCTGGTGATATGATATTGTACATGTCCTCAATCTCTCTCCACTGGGCATAATATTTCTGTCTGTTGTTCTCACCCCCAAATATCTCAAGTATTTCGCTTACCACCTTATCCGGTTTTGTAGAACTGAGGTGATCAAGATAATTTGATTTCATTTCAGCAATCTTCTCTGAGAAACTCTTTTTCAATATCTCGATATCCTGAACAACATCCTCAATATCCGATAGGTCTTTAGAATCAAACTCAAGTGCATCCTTGAGCCTTCTGAACACGCCAACAAAGTCAATTACGAGACCAGCCGTTTTGACTTTGCCATCACTGGTTTCATATGGTCTGTTTATCCTTGCTATGGCCTGCAGCAGAACATGATCTCTCATGGGTTTGTCCATGTACATGCAATAGAGTATGGGTGCATCAAATCCAGTGAGAAGTTTTTCGGTGACAATGAGTATTTTTGGATCCTCCTTCGGATCTCTAAAAGCTTTCCTGATATCTCTCTCCTGATCCTCGGTTGTGTGATATTTCTTAAGATTCTCCTTATCGTTATGATTGGAGCTGATGATTACCCTGGAATATGAGGGTGGCAGATACCTGTCAAGCATCTCCTTATACATTGCACATGCTTCTCTGTCTACTGCCACAAGAAATGCCTTATAGCCCAGAGGTTCAACATTGCTTCTGAAATGTTCAGATAGATATTTTGCTATGCTATCCATCCGGTCACTGTTTTTCATCATATTTCGTAATGTTACCTGCTTTTCCATAATCAGGTTAAGGGTTTCTATATCAGAAACACCTGCAAGTTCCGCATTCTTTAGGAAACTCTTTTCCAAGGTATCCCGGTCCACAAGCATCCTGTTAGGTGCCAGGGAATAATTCAGTGGGAGGGTAGTCTTATCCTTTATGGATTGTTTGATCCCGTATTTATCCAAGTAACCGTCTTTGTCGTCTCTTCCAAACATCAGGAATGTGTCATTCTTTCCTGAGGTTCTTGATACCGGTGTTCCAGTGAAGCCAATAAATGTGGCATTGGGTATAGACCCCATGAGATAGTTGCCCAGTTTTCCTCCAGTGCTTCTATGTGCTTCGTCCGCAAATACATATATTTCATTGCTGAGATTGACCTTTTCAGGCATACCTTCGAATTTCTGTATTGTTGACACTATAATTATTGGTATTTCCGATTTCAAAAAATTCTGGAGATCCTTCTTATTATCGGTCACATGAACATTCTCGAATCCAAGTGCTGAAAGGTTGTTGAACAATTGGCTTTCCAGTTCATTTCTGTCCACAAGTAGCAATATTATAGGTCTCTTTATCAGGCGATGCTCCAAGATCTTTTTTGCAGCAACGATCATAGTGTATGTTTTACCTGATCCCTGGGTATGCCAGACAAGCCCTCTGCTCTTAGGAGAAATGCTGCGATTCAGTACTTTCTCTGTGGCTCTAGTCTGATGTGGCCTGAGAACTGCCTTCGTAATCTCATCGTCACGCCTTATAAACAGGATATAATCTCGAATGAAATTAAGTACCGATTCAATTTTGAAGAATGATTTTACTTGTTCTTCAAGATTATTATCATTCTCCAGTTTCCAAGAAAAGATGTTCTTGCTGACAAAATTCCAGGTAGGACCGTAATAAAAATCAATAATGTTTGTAACCTGGTATGCCTGAGGTATAACCATCATTTCGGGAGTTTCTTCATGATACCGTCTTATCTGGTTTAACCCTTCATTGATCCCGTCCAAGCGATGCGGTGCCTTTGCCTCCAGTACAAACACAGGAATCCCATTTATAAAGAAAAATACATCAGGTCTGTTTGTCTTGACGCCGTTTGTAAAGGTCATCTCATCCGTCACATGGTACTCATTTCGTTCAGGGTTTTCAAAATCAATGAGTTTAACATTTCTGTCTCTTCTTTCCTCGGGGATAAAAACTGTTCCTTTGCCGGTGAGGTGCTGCCATGCCTTCTCGTTTCCTTCAATGGTTGCTGTGATACTGTTCTCCAGTCTCTTTACGATAGTATTGGCGGTTTCTAGATTGGCAAAATCCGAATTTAGCTTTATAACTTGAGAGGAGAATACATCCCTGAGTATGAGACCAGTTTCACCGCCACGCATCCTGACAGCATCCTCAGGGCTGAGGTATTTCCATCCTATTTGCATGGAATATTTAATTATTGGATTCTGAACGCTTGATCTTTCTGTGGAAAACGAAGCCATCAGTTCTCACCGTTTGATGTCTCTACTTTTACTCTCACTTTTCCTGTAAGAAGATCGCCCATCAGGCCTTTCTTGAGTTCTTTTAAGTGTGTCCTCTTGTTTCTGAGGAGTTCCAGTTTTTGGTTAACTGTTGAGAGGATTTCGGCTATTTTCTGCTGCTCAAGTCTTGGAGGTATGGGAACAACCAACCTTTCCAATCTCTCCTTAGATAACTCTTTGAAGGTGCTTCCACTGCTGACCGAGTTCAAAAATTCTCTTTTGTACTTTAAATAATAAGCGTAAAAAAAAGAAGAATAACCTTCGCTCAGTAGTGGTACCAAACCCTTACAACCTTGGTTAAATGTTATTGGGGTTCTATTTATTCCAACGTAACCAACTGGCGCCCTTGTTGAAATCAAAATCGACCCTTCTGGAAGGAGGTTTAAATTAGATTCATTTAGTGCCTCAGAAGTTACTTTTCTTTCACTTGTAGATATGATAAGATTATCATTCATTTGACTGAGGTCTTTGGGTGTCAGCCACTCAAGAGTACCTCCTGTCCAATACTTTTTTATTTTTGTTGAAGGCGTTGTTCCAGTTATAATCTTAAAGATCTT